>CAMHMG010000001.1 GCA_946186175.1 uncultured Clostridia bacterium
TATCTCTCTTGTTGTAGTAACGTCGCCTCTATTGACAGGTCGATTACTGTCTATGCTATTATTATTCTTATCCTCCAAAAACTGTTTATCTTCTGTATTTCCGGGCACAACCTTCACTATCTCAGTATTACTATTATCATCCTTTAATGCTCCCGAATTATTCTCTTTATTTCCAGACTCTACACTTCCTGTCTCTGTAGCATTATTATCATCCTTTAATGCTCCCGAATTATTCTCTTTATTTCCGGGCTCTACACTTCCTGTCTCTGTAGCATTATCATCATCCTTTAATGCTCCCGAATTATTCTCTTTATTTTCTGACTCTACACTTCCCGTCTCTGTAGCACTATCATCACCCTTTAATGCTTCTGAATTATTCTCTGCGCTTTCCGATCCACCGTTCTCTATCTCTGTATTATTACCGGCTTCTTCCTCTGTTTTTTGTGATGATATATCCCCATCGCTTTCCTGCATACCGGCATTATGATCATCATCCGTAGCAGGTTGATCATCAAAAGGCAATTTGATCTCATCAACGACAGTGACCTCTTTCTCTCCTGTCTTATAATATATCCTCTCGTCCGACCGATTGACCACCATTACAGGACATATTCCAAGATAAGCAGTACATGTATTAATATGTCCGTAAACAGCCCTTACATCACCCTCAATTTCTTCCTCCAGCACATGCATATAATATCCGTCCTGAGTACTTGATGTACCAAGCCAATACGATAACCCTTTATCGTCAGAATCAGAATTTTCTTTATATTGTGAATAAGAATATGCTGTGGGATATCTCCAGATCACAGCCATACTTTCCTTCTCTGTTAAAGTATTCTTTCCCTCCTGCATCCACTCACATATATCATCATATGAGGGCAGCATCAGCTTATCAGTTGTTTCACCATTATATACACTATTCCCAAGTTTGCTTCCATTTTCATGAGTAGTATCCAATACTATTTGTTTTTCTGTATTAGAAAATGCATTGTTATAGAAATAATCATTAAGCCATCTTCTGATATCAGAAGAGCCCCAATATATTCCATTACGTTCCTGGCTTTCGTTATACTGACCATAATCCAATATAGAATCTGCCATCAGCACAAGCTTCGTCTCTGACGCATTCATTACCCGCCACTTAATAGGATCATTTACTTTACCTGACTTATCTGACTGTGGATAACTCCCCATTTCAACTATATCATATACGATTGTATGTCCATCATCTCCTAATGTCTCATAACGTGGTGAATCCACATTGTCTTCCACCCATACAGTATTGGCATATGGCGGGGCATACTCTGTATACGGCTTTACTACCACACTATCTGTTCTAAGAAGATTTTTTCCCAGATACTCCTTAGATACATAAACCATTGGGCATACACCTAACGTTATTCTACAAGTATCTATTGAAGAGTTTAACCATACACTCTCCTGGTTAAAACTATCATATTTATCCTGCTTTATATATCGATATATTCCATTCTGTTCTCCCGAAGTACGAACCCAGTATCCATCAAGCCCATCGGGTGATCCTCCTGCTTTTATCTGCATTAAATGTGCATATGCTGTAGCATATCTCCAATACAGCATCTGTCGGTTATTTCTTACATAACCGGATTTTTCACCCTTATAATTCATGTTATATAATTCATTTACATCCGGCAGAAATACGGCATCTCTTACAACCTGATAATCATCACTTTCCGGGTAACCCACCACATGATCAACATAAGATAATGCCTTCTTTTCGTCAATAGAAAAAGCCTCATCTGCAAAATCCTCCATCAGCCAGGTTCTAAGTTCACAAGTATCCCAGTACTTACCGCCATTATCTACAGGGTCAAAAACTCTATAATCTAATATTGAATCTGCCCACAACAATACAGTCTGCCCGTTAACTTCCATTACTCTCCATTTGATAGGATCTTTAGTCTTTCCTGACGGATCACTTTGTGGATAAGTGCCAAATTCCACAATTTCATATTCCATGTATTCCTGTCCGTCATCCTCCGTGACAAGCCATGGCTCTTTGAGATTGATCGGTGTAGCATTCCCGTTATCAAATGTCTCTGCAGAAGCAACACTGCCAAAGCATAAAGAGAACACCAATATAACCGCGATCAAACCACATATATAATTTTTTCTCATACGACCAATGCACATAATCAGACCACCCATATTTTAATTACTATAATCGACATCTACAATTAATAGTTCACATTATAACACGAACTTAATAAATGTTCCATTAATTGACAAAAGCTTATAAGAATTTAAAACTATAAAAAGCAAGGCACATCTACCCTGCTTTCTATAAAATATATACGTTGATATTCTGATCTATTACATATTATCTCTGACATACGATCTATATCCGGATTCAAACTTCTTCTTATAGGTCTCTCCCAAAGGGATGATCGTTCCTGACTGAAGTACTATTTCATTACCATCTACTTTTTTCACGTATCTCGTATTCACTATAAAACTTCCGTGGCACCTTTCAAATAACGAGTTTAACTGCTCATACATTTTTTTGATAGAAGAGTATACTGAATAGACCTTGTTGCATGTATGAACCTCTATCATTCTGTTTTTCCTCTCTATGTACTGAACATCCACCTGACAAATAATAATATGTCTTCTTCTGTATACTAATTCCAGATACTGGTTTTTAAGCCTTTCCTCATTATCCTTGATCAAACGGCTAATGAAATGATCCAGCCATGCCTGAGCATCAGTCTTTTTACATAGACAATAATGTGTTACATCATAGATTTGGGGAATTTCATTATAATCATCAACAAAATACATTATCGTGCAATCCGGTAACAACTTATTGATCAACATACCAATCTGAATCCCGTCAGGTCCTGCACTTTCATAACACATATCAAGAAACAGAATATTGTAATCAAATTCATGCTTATTAATACTTTTAATAAGCTCCTCTACTCTGCATTGCTTTACCTTTGAAATCTGCAAAGGATACTTTTTCTTAAGTATAGTCTCAATACTATTTGCAAATAATTTATCATCAAAGCACATCATTAACTTCATTTTATCATCAATCGCTTCCATTTTGCCTAATATTCAAAATCGATTGATTCTATCACATAATCAAATAAAAATGTGTTCAATTGTTCCATAATGCAACAAAAATGTATCATATAGCAACACTTATATCGATTATCCTTTTTGCCTCTTCATCGCTTCTTTGACAGAATTGGCTAATCCCTGTTCTAATGTAACCGCCACATCATCAATAACCTCGCGTTCCATCGGTCTGCTATCAGTATCCTGTGGCTTTTTGTCATATACTGCACAGTGCGGACACGATGCAAACTTGTCGGCATCATAATAATGTTTTTTCTTACATTGTACAAGCTTCATACCCTTATCCTCTCTATCCTAATTCAAATTTTTGTGATGACATTTCCGTACAAAATATATCTCCTGTCCTTAATTTTACTATCTCTCCATCTAATATCCTCTGCTTTTCATTTATAATAATGTTATTACCCCCTGACACATTACGCAGACTATAATTTTTGTCAGCCTGGTGGTAAATGATAACTCCCTGTTTTTCACCAACAACATCATCATTAATAACTATATCTGAATATCTGCCATCCCTTCCAAAAATTATCTCTGCTTCAGGCTTTATTCGGAATATCACCCCATCAAGAGGTCCACCTACACCAATTATTGCTCCATATCTATTCCACTTACGCAGGCTTTTCCATATTCCACCATCACCCTGCTCATAATAATCCCGACCGACCGGGATTTTCTCGCCCTTTATTATGATATACTCCCTATGTACCTCTTCTACATACTTAGCATTTACCAGAAATGAGCGATGGCATCTCACAAATCCTTTGTCCAGCAATTCTTTTTCAAGATCTCTTATTGTCATGTAAAAATGAATGTCCTCACTCTGACCATGCGGATATATTATCCTCTTTCTACTTTCAAAATAATTGATACGATCCAGATCAAGCTCATAAGTTTCCTTATTGACCATAACAGTAAATGTATTTTTATCAAAAGATTTAAATTCCAGATATTTATCCATAATACTTTTGATATTTTTTTGTTTTACAGGGTAAGTAAGTATTGCAAATGCACGATAAAATACCAATTCTTCTAAGCATTTATTCTTTGGAATAAGCAGTATCATATCTATGTTGTTATTATGCTTGTTTATTTTTTTGATGGTATTAAATGACTTATCAATATCACAAAATAGAACATCAGGTACATCATTATTGCTCTCTATTGACCTTACCATTTCTTCACTATCCCGATAAATGTATATTATTTTGTTTACACTGTCCTTATCCTCAGATATATATTGTTTAATTCTTTCAGCCACCCTATTATCTGCACATATCCCAATCCTTATCATATACCCTCACCAATCCCATTTTCTACATTAGTAAAATCTGTATCCCGTCCTGACCAATGTTCAATATACTGTTTCTTTCAAATAATACAGTCTCACCATTAGGAAGTCTTCTATTGTCTGCATCATAGGTTCCGTGCTTGGATTGATCGGTTATTTTATAGCAATTTTCTTTATCATCGTATTGTATTTTTACATGAATCCTACTTATCCATGATGATTCGATTACAAATTGACAAAAATGTACATCTCTTCCTATAACCAACTCCTCTTGGGCTTTAAGTACTATCTCAGCTCCCTTGTACTTCCCATTAAGAATTTTGATACCTCCCAATTGGTATTTCTCCTTTCGTTAATTAAATCTTCGTTACTAATCTTCAATATATATTACTTCTTCCGTATCATTATTATCAGCTGATGTATCGCTATTACTTTCCGAAGCCGCCTCTGACGTTTTCTTTTTCGATTCGCTTTTCTTTTCACTTTTCTTTTTATTGTCAGACACCTTTGCTTCGGTCTTGGTTTCTGTATCTTTATTTTTTACTGCTGTCTTTGAAGCGTTTCTATTAGTTGCTGTTGTGTTATTAACCGATTTCTCGGTATTGATTTCGTTGGGGGAGTTTTCAATTGTTATCTCCGTAGTTATCTCAGTAGTTGTATCACTTTCACTTTTCCCTTGCTCTTTTTTATCAAGATTTGATCCTTTATCCTCTGTTGTGATCATATTGATAGCAATTCCTTTATTATCAATACTATCAAGAAGTCTCTTTTCTTTATGTATGATCCCTTTATTCAGGTTATGATCAGATGTTTTTTTAACATATGTAAAGATAAAGTTAAGGATAGTGTCCACAACAACAAACAAACTACAGCATATACATGCCATCCATTAATCTTTTTTGTTATTACATTGCTTTTATCTTTATGAAGTTCATCAAGAAAATCCGATATCGTCAGTGTTCTTTCTGTTATATCGGTACATAAAGCATGCATTAATGCATCTTCCGCTTCGTCATCTATCTCAATCCCATATTGAGAGGGTCTTCGCAACAAATCTTCTTTAGACCTTGATACAGCCTCTTTGGGTGTAACACCTGTTATACACTTATACATTGTGGCAGCCAATGCATATACATCCGTCCATGCCCCCTGATTTCCGGAACTCATATACTGTTCTGCAGGTGAAAAACCCGGATCTATAATAACTGATAAACTCTTGGTAGCAATAGCTGATGCATTTCTTGCAGCCCCGAAATCTGTAAGTTTAGCTTTACCATCTCCGTCAATAAATATTGTGTCGGGGGATATATTTCTATGAATCAAACCTTCCGAGTGTATCTTGATCAGTGATATTGCCACCGGCTCCAACAAATTGATGGTTTCTTCCACCGGTAACTTTCCTTTTTCAAATATATAATCCGACAGACTTCGTCCACTTACTGCCTCCATAATCTGATATGCCGTATTATTATCTTGAAATACATCATATATTCTTGTTATTCCGTCAATATTACGAAACCTGGCAAGTTTTTTTGCCTCTCCTATAAATGCCTTCAGACCATCTTCATAAGGCATTTGAAATTCTTTAGAATACAGATCAACACTTATTAAATCTTTGCCTCTTACCGCATACTCTAATGGAAAAAATTCTTTAATGGCAATTGTTTGTTGAAGAATCTTATCAAACCCTGAATATATGATGCTATCTCCTCTATACTCTTCCGAAACACCAATAAAATATCTGTTTTCCAACCATGTACCGGGTGTAATATGATAAGATTCTCTTTTATTGTCAAATGGATTCCGCCCACAACTTGGACACTTTATCTGAGATTCCACAATCTCCTGCATGCAGTAAAAACAACGTTTCATCCTATATTCTTTCTCCACAATCAGATTTACCTATTACCAACCTTGAGTATATATATACACAAATACTATAAGCATGACAGGTAAGATGAGGAATATTGCTGCTACTATTCTTTTTTTTCTCTCTCTTATTTCATTTTTTTTTTTTACTGAAACTAATGAAACAACTTTTTTCTTCTCTAATACTTCCAGCAGCTCTTCTGCATTTTTAAACCTGTCCTCAACATCTAACATCATCAATTTCATAACTGCATTATTAATATAATCCGGAATTACATTATCCAGAGCATCAATATACTCCTTTGGCTGTTTTATATGATCATTCTTAAGTCTTCCTATTGACTCCATCGGAACGACACCGGTCAAGGCCCGATAAAAAGTAGCTCCTAAAGCATATAGATCTGTCCATGGACCTTGCTCCTCTTTAATTCCGTACTGCTCGGGTGGTGCATATCCAACTTTAACAATTGCTTTTGCCACGCCTTCCGACGGAAGCACAAGTCTTGCGGCACCAAAATCCAATAACTTAACTTTTCCATTACTACACAAAAAAATATTGTCAGGACTAATATCTCTATGAAGGATTCTCTCTTTATGCAATGACTTCAATCCATTTGCAATCGATTGTATAACCCACAGACAATCGTTTACTGACATTCTTCCGTCATTGACATCAAGATACTGCTTTAAAGACAATCCTTCTAAATATTCCATAACAATATATGCTGTCTGATTAAGTTCATAATAATTATAAACATTAACTATATTTTCATGCTTTGAAAATTTGGCCAAAGTTCTGGCTTCTGCCATAAAACGATATAAACCTGATCTATATTCCCGCTCATTCTCTTTAATATTTACATAAACTTCTCTTCCTGTTTCAGCCCTTCTGACCATGCCACGAGGAAAATATTCTTTAACCGCTACAACAACATCCAACATTGTATCATAAGCTTTATATATTATCCCAAAGCCTCCACAGCCCAACGCCACTCCTATATAATAACGATCAAGAAGCATTGTTCCTGCCGCAAGATAATTACTGTTATTGTCTTTTCCATCGACAATATTGCCACAATGCGGACAGACATCATATTCACTTGGATATTCTTTCATACAGCGATAACAGCGCAATTAATCATTCCTTTAACTATCAATGTAATTAAAAACACAAAATGTATACTGTCAGTCGACATAAATATATTATCATAGCTTTTACCATATTTCTACCAAATATTTTGCAAGGATAGACTTTAATTTTGCACGGTCATATCAATTTGTGTATAATCATCGGTCACTCTCACTTGAAATTCACCGGAACATCATAAAGCTCACATTTAACCGCAATCCATGGGTAGCTGACCATTCCGTCGTCAAGGGTTGTCGTCTCCTTTGTTGTCAGATCCGTATCCACAAATATTGCATTTTCAGTGAGATACAGTTCTGACATAACCACGTTAAGATCAATCCTGTCCTGTGCCCCATATCCCACTACTATGTACAGATAATCATTGGTGCGATAGGTGAACTTAAATGGTTCCTTTTTCTTTTTATTAATTAAATTTATCAATTCATGTGGCAGCCTGCTCTCATCACACACTGTGTAATCAAGGTCCTTTAACTTTTCCTCACTGGTTTTATCAAGTTTACAGCCCGTAAGTGCTGACAGCAGAAAAATCATATATATTGCCGCATAGATTATCAATCTTCTTTTTTTCTTACACAACAACTTCATACAACATCACATCCGTTTTTCAAATTCAGATCACCTGTTGTACATTCTATTCGATAATATAATCTGATATGTCAAAACTGCCTGAACAATTACCATCATTCTATTTTTGCGTAAGAACTCTTCTTCTGTTTTATATATATCATTATCAATAAGCATATTGTAATCATTGTTATAGCCTCCTTAGCCTTAAATACAAAATAGTCCGGTCATGTAAACAACCGGACTTTTACACACACATAATTTATTTGAATTGATGATCTCCCAGACTATACTTTGCATTAGGAATATATCTTGAGAAGTACAAATAATTCTTCATTTCCTTTTCTTTTCCACTCTTCTTAATAGTTGTTGAACCCTCAAGTGCTTCCTTAGCAGCCTTAAGACAGCTTGGCATCTCACCCTTGAACTTCCCGTCGCGCTTATACTTATCATATAATGACAGCGCCCTTCCAAAGCTTCCGTTTCTTACAGGTGAAAACTGTCCCCTTTGATAAATTACACTTTTGATTGAATTCGGAAATTCCTTATCTCTCTTCCGGTTCATAACCACTATACCAACTGCCTTCTGCCCCGCATAGCTTTCTCCACGTGCCTCACAGTAAATGATACATGTCATATAACGAAGTTCTTTTGCGGTATAGCTTTTCTTTTTTTTTCTTTTCTTGTACTCCTTCTTTTTATCCGAAGGTGTACTGCTTAATTTAATCAGATTTTCTTTGAGGTTAATCAAACAAGTATTTTGCTTTAATTCTTCTTTAGTAGCAGCTTTTGTTGTGATATCCTGACTTAAGATTGCTGTCAGGCATAATGTAACCCACACCACAATTACTGTTACTATTCTTTTCATTTTGATCTTCCGGAAAGTATTAACTGCAATTTTTGTAATAACTTTCCGACTCCTTTCTTTTTGTTACAATTGTGTTTAATATTTTGCATGCTTGAAATAGTTACTTAACACTTTTGTAACATTTATAGCACATTAATTCTTTTTTGTCAACCCTTTCTTTTCACTCCGCGCCTTAACCGCCCTCTTTAAATACCATATATTCGACATTTGTCGAACCATAAATACATTATGTTGTATAAGTAACATTTATGTAACATTTTGTCGATTTGCGGTATTTTATATCACTGATAAAATATAGAGTCATTTATTTATGCCCTTCGAGCCTGCTTCGTTAACTTTCACTGTTTACAGAACAGTCCTAATGTTCAGTTGCGCTCCCTGCAAAGCTTACTTCTCCAGGTGCATCATGTATACATGAAGAAACGTGAGCCGCTAGGCGCACTTGCAAAAACCCTGTGGCAATCTCTTTATAAGATTACCACAGGGTCTTATAACATCAATAATGATCATTCCTGTTTATCTTTATCTTCTTCGTTTTGAAACAAACTCTTTTTCCCCAGATATTTGCAGATCACATTGTAGCATGTCTTATATCCTCCGGCCACTCCCAATATCAGAAAAAAAATAAATAGATTGGTTCCAAAAAAGGAATCCACAAGATATCCAATAACTCCACTTATTAAGATAGCAGTCAGCATCGAAATCGCAAGCTGACTGATAAGCGTCAACATTTTCATAATCTAATCCCCAAACCATTATTGATATTTCATAAACCTTAACTGACAGGCTTATTCATAGTTACAAATATCGCTTATCTTTTTATGCCTCTATCATTTCGATACGACGTACATGTCTCTCGTCATTAGAGAACGGGGTATCCAAAAATGTATCAACAACCTTTAAAGCATGTCCGGGACCGATAACCCTTGCACCCATAGCTAACATATTAGCATCGTTGTGCTCCCTTGTTGCCTGAGCTGAAAAGCAGTCATGACAGAGTGCTGCCCTGATTCCCTTAACCTTATTAGCTGTTATGGAAATACCTATTCCCGTTCCGCAAATAATAATTCCTCGTTCGCATTCTCCTGAAGCAACAGCCTCTGCTGCTTTTTTCCCATATATCGGATAATCGACCGACTCTTCCGAGTAACACCCATAATCCTTATATTCAAAGCCTCTTTCTTCTAAATGCTTCTTTACTTCCTGCATCAGACCATATCCACCGTGGTCACATCCAAGTGCTATCATGTCAATTCCTCTCTTTCACTATGTATCTATTCATATCCTTTAACATATATGCAATTACGTTACTCTGTTTTTCTTTTTTGAGTTGTGCATATTTCAATGATTATCACGATAACCAAAATTTATTAATTCAAAATTATATTTTATACATATATAACTCTCTGTCCCGCTGCCTTAAGAAGTCTGTTCATTATTGCATACGAGAGACCATCTCCCCGGAAACTCTCCGCATATATATACTCTGCTTCCATATCGTCAAATTCCCTAAGCGCGGCATATAATCCCGCCGCCACCGTTGTCTGCTCATTTCTGTCACCGACACAAATCACAGTATCAGCATAACCTTCATATAATGCGACCGTCTCAGCAGGTGCCATAATACCAACCTTGTAGCCTGCATTTCGTTTCTGTCCTGCAAGCTCCCTGATCTTTGTTGCAACCGCAAGCGTAGCATTGGTCATGTTATTTGTATTTAATATTTTATCTATTTCAGCGATATCTGATGTATCGCACTTATTCAAATCAGATAAATGTTCCTCTGCCTTTTCAACAAGTGTCAGCTCACCCTTCGGCGCATAGTGCGTATATTTCATTCCTGGAGCCTTAGGTCTTATACCCTTCAAAGCACTCTCCAGCGGTTTTTCTAGTGCCGGATCAATTCTTACCTCACCGATCATGTCCTCTAACATTTTCCTGGTGATATATCCGGGTCGAAGTATTGTGGGCACCTCTCCCGAAAGGTCAATTATCGTAGATTCGATACCTATTCCGACCGGTCCGCCATCTATGATATAGTCTATCCTTCCGTTCATATCCTCAATAACATGAGAAACCTTTGTGGGTGACGGTCTTCCCGAAATATTTGCCGAAGGCGCCGCCACATATACACCTGATTGTCTGATAAGTGATAACGCTGCCGGATGCGACGGCATACGGATTGCAACCGTATCAAGTCCTCCGGTCGTTTCCTTTGGAACAACATCCTTCTTGGGAATAATTATCGTAAGCGGTCCCGGCCAAAATGCATGAGCTAACGTGTATACCGTTTCATTGGTGTAAGCAAGTTTTTCGATTGCATCCATATCCGCAATATGAACGATCAGCGGATTGTCAGAAGGTCTTCCCTTAGCTGCATAAATCTTCTTCGATGCCTCAGGGTTAAGTCCGTCTGCACCAAGTCCATATACTGTTTCCGTAGGAAATGCCACCAATCCACCCTCTTTCAGACATATTGCTGCATTTTTCAGTTTTTCATTAATCCCATCCGAATTATTAACATCAATTATCTTCGTATCCATTATATTTACCTATATATCATTCTTAGCAAACTGTTCTGACGTTTCCTCACACCAATCAGCTATTATTAGGTGTTTGCAAAACTCATAAAAGTGTGTATAAAAGTTGTATGTTTTGTTGCGCACATAGTATAACCCACAACCATAAAATATGCAACAATTCTTCTTTGTTTCATCTCGTCTCCTGTAATAAACGTCTGAATCTATGCATATAATTATAATGATATACATTCCGGTTTTCCATCTATGAAAAAAAATATCATTTCTGCTTTTATATTAACTTTCCTTATTTTCGCTCCGGTCTTATCTGAAAAGCTTGCAGAGGAAGTGTCTTTGATAAAAATGAGATCCTTTGTCATAGTTATTGACGTAGGACATGGAGGGTAATGTTAGTGCAAATTTTGGAATTGAAAGATTTAAGATTGTTCATTACTATACACATTTGAAAACAGATTTTCGTATTCATTTGAAAAGTTATATTTAATCTTAAATCGATTGTCTTCGTAAACAGTTATCTCATTAATCATCTCAACAATGATATCTCTGTCAAGCTTGGTTATCTCTTTAAGTTCCAACAACCTCTTAACCCACTCATTTTCAAAATAATCTGTAGAATTATCTGTTTTCTTTTCTTCAAGTACACTTATCTGCTTTGATAGCAACTCTTCTTTTAAGATGTAGTCCTTGCGATAGGAAAGAAATTCATCTTTGGTTATCAGATCGTCTTTATAATCCTCATAAATTGACTTCTTAAGGTTTGTTACACGTTCAAGTTCTTTATTAAGTCTGTTGATTTCCGCCTCAATAATCTTTGTATTATCGGGCTTTTTCACGGTCTTTGCTTCTACGGATGCTTTTAACAGATCGACATTCTTGATCATAGTATTTAAATCATTTAACACAACATCCTCTAATACTTCCATCGGTATTGAATGAGGCGTACAGTATTCTTTTCCGACTCGTTTATACGTACCACAAACCATCCTATATGCCATTGAGTTGTCCTTGCGACGCCACATATTCTTCATCATATGACGTCCGCAATCACCACACTTGACATATCCTGCAAAAATATTGACGTTATTTGTAAGCCCTATGTCACGTTTCTTATACTTTAATAAATGTTGCGCTCTTTCCCAAGTCTCCTTATCAATTATAGGCTCATGGGTATTCTCAACTACAATCCACTCAGTCTTATCCAGCATTTTTTGTTTGCCTCTCATGACCTGATGATGTCGATGTTGTACCATATTGCCAATATACATTTCTTTATTAAGAATTGCGTTGATTGTGGAGTATGTCCAATATGATGTACTTTTCAAACGGTGTGCATTCTTATAATTAAATCCGTTACTTGCCTTGTACTCAGACGGACATAAAATGCCTTCAGCATTTAATATTTTCGCAATACGTTGTTTGCCAAAGCCTTGAACGAACAAGTCAAATATCTTTCTAACAACCGATGCTGCATATTCATCAATGATCAGTTTATTCTTATTATCAGGCGCTTTCTTATAACCATAACAGGCAAAAGCACCGATGAATTCACCGGATGTCTGTTTTGCTTTGACAGTCGCTTGTATCTTATTGGATATATCCTTGGCATATTGCTCATTGAAAAGGTTTTTGATCGGTAACAACATATCATAAGCCTGCTTCTTGCTATCAATCCCATCCACTATTGATATGAAGCGCACTCCCTTTTCCGGAAAGTAACGCTCAAGATATCTTCCGGTATCTATGTAATCACGTCCAAATCTCGAAAGATCTTTTACAATAACACAATCAATATCACCGTTCTCGATAGCTTCTATCATTCTCTGAAATGCAGGACGATTGAAATTCGTTCCTGTATAACCATCATCAATGTAGAACTCAACCGACTTAATATCATCATGACTTGATATATATTCATTTATGAGTTTTCTCTGATTGCCAACACTGTTACTTTCTTCCTTATCACCGTCCTCACAAGATAATCTGATGTATGCTGCCACGTTAAATAAGATGTTATATTCCATATAATTCACCTATTCAACTGCTGTCCCTACATTAAATGTTATAACATAAATGATAACTTTTCTCAATGTATTTCAAGCAGTCTCCTCTCTCTTATAATCATTGTTATGGCGTTCTATTATTCTGATTATCAACTCTTCAACTGTTACCTTTCCGAGAAATTCGCGCTCTATAATATATGTGTTTCCGTTCCCCATTACTGTTCCCTCCATCTATCTTCATTTTCGCATTTTCCTGTGTTATAATTCGATTAACTGATATTGCATCTATATGCTGATTTTAAGTAATAAATGACGAAAACACATTGAGAGCAAATTGAGCACAGATTACGAGGAGAAAATGTCAATGGAACGGCTTGATTTCTGCACCGTCTTACAGATCATTAAAGACTATTGCAATGAAGAACTGTATGGAACACAGCTTAAACTTGTTGAGAAATTGTTCCACACCTGCGTCTATGGTGAAGATGATGATGTTATATACTTTGACGATTCACAAGTGTGCCGATGGTTAAAGGGACAGGTCTGTGTCAGCAGGACAATTACATCCTATTATCTGAAATCAGAAGAACACAAAGAACAGTTTGCAAAAGATATTGATGAAAGAATAATCTCTATCATGTATGACAAAGAAATGGCGCTGATAAAACTGCGAGAGCTTCTGTTAAATGATACTTCAATATCCGATTCAAAAAAACAGGAGCTTGATTCTTATTACAGTACGGATTCCGATAAAGACATGGCAGCATTTATATCCATTCTCCTTCTGTTTGCAATGGAACGAAAATTCATACAGCATGATACGGAGAAGAAACTCATAACCTCGGGCGGACTGTCTCCGGTAATATCTGATTACATATTTGAAAATGATCCTCCAAGTCCATGCAGATATTTCTGCGGACGGGATAACTAGCTTAAAGAACTTCACGAATTACTTACGGATAAAAAGATAATATTTCTGTCAGGAATTGCAGGAATAGGGAAAAGCGAGCTGGCAAAGGCATACGCCAAAAAATATAAAAAGGGATACACCAACATTTTATATATTACATACAGCGGAAATCTGACAGAGGATATTGCAGAACTTGATTTTGCTGATGACCTTCCAAATGATAATGACAGAGAACGTCTCAGAAAACATAACCGCTTCCTGCGTTCATTAAAAGACGACAGCCTTATTATCATAGACAACTTTGACACTACCGCTGACAGCGACAGTTATCTTTCCATTATTATGAAATACAAATGTCGTATCCTTTTTACAACAAGAAGTCATTTTGAGCATTATGACACATTTGAACTTAATGAGATTCAGGATACAAATGAACTGCTTTCTCTTGCTGACAGATTCTACAATGATTTTTCTGCTGACAGAGATACCGCACTTGAAATAATAGAAACAGTACATCACCACACCTTTGCAGTGGAACTTGCTGCAAGACTATTACAAAAAGGGATATTAACGCAAAAAGAGCTTTTGAATAAGCTCAAAGAGGAAAATGTCAGACTGTCTTCCGGTGATATGCTCGGAATAAAAAAGGACGGTATATTACGAAAGGATTCCTACTACGGACACATAAGCACTCTTTTTTCTTTATCTGTTCTTGATGAACAGGAAAAATATATAATGCGTTGTATGTGCCTTATACCTCTTGCCGGAATACACGAACTTCTTTTTGCGGAATGGACAAAGCAGATTGATATGAATACCATAAATACTCTGATAGAACTCGGGCTCATCAAAGAGCAGCCCTTCCGCAAGATCTGCCTCCATCCTCTGATACAAGAGATAACGGTTGCCGATCTTAAACCTTCTGTCACCAACTGTAAAGGAATGCTTGAACATATCCATGACAAAATATTCATAATGCATGGGCTTGATGTACCTTATGCCTATTCTCTTTTTGAAGTTGTTGATAACGTCATAGATATAACCGACAAAGATGATGCTACCTCTTATATTATTTTCATCAGGGACGCTTTTCCTTATATGGAATCATATAAGTATAAAAGCGGAATGTATAAGATCATCAATGAACTGGATTTCCTTTCTAATGATAAAGAATACAGTCACTTAATAGCACCTTCTCTTTTATATGGATACAAGGTCGCAGTAAAGCAGTATTTTGAAAATGACACAGATGGTGCATATAACTATTCAAAAAAGGCGATACAAACATTGCCCGACTTAAACAAAGACACTGCCCTGCTATATTCAAATACTTATTGCAATCACGGAGAGCTGGAACATTTAAAGGGCAACTATGATAAAGCCATGCAATGTGTTGAAAAAGCCCTGTTGATTCTTGATGATTACAATCTGGATTATACAAATTCTCTTATAGTTCAGGCAATCACCTATGCAGTGCTATTATCCGACAATGGTGAAAAAACTAAGGCATTGAACATACCTAACAAATGCAAGAAAACAGTGAAAAGGCATAACAGTGAGATATGTCACGACTTTGCCGAAATAGAAGAAACAACTGCTTATATATATATTTCTATGGGTGATACCAAAAAAGCCAGAGTACATTATAAAAAGGCAATAAGCATATATAATATAATCTGGGAGGAACACCCCGAACTTGTAGAAGAAAAAATAAACAGATTAAAACAGCTGATTGTTTCGCAAGTCCCTAACCCTTCACATTTTATTGATGCAATAATTAAATAATTTTGAAATAACCCAAGTCATAATTTGTGAATTGGGTTATTTTTTATTGTCTTTTTATCTGTCTATCAAATTTTAAATCTAATAATTTACCAAAATGATTATTCTCTTTTTTCATTTTCAAAATTCTGCAATTTAATCTCAATCTACTATCAATGTGTTTTATTCCTTCATTTGATAAGTTGTATATGTGATCAGTCGAACAATCACATAACCCACCGATACATTACAAAAAATTTTATTAAGGAGATGATGATTATGCCAAGAAGTAAAAAAACTATTGATGAACGTATCGACATCAAAGATGACGAAATCCAAAAGCTGTTAGAAAGAGCCAATCAGTTGAAAGCTCAAAAAAGACAGCTTGAGCAGAGAAAGAAAGCCGAAGAACGGAAAGCAAGAACTCACAGTCTGATTGTCATCGGCGGTGTTGTTGCTTCTGTTCTTAACAGAGATTTTGTAGATGGCGATGATATGCGTCTGATGAACTTCCTAAAGCAGCAGGAACGCAACGGGAATTATTTTTCCAAGGCTATGAACAAAGGTACGCCGGATACGGCGAAGAAAGAAACTGCAGGCGATATTAAAAGCAGTGATGTGCCAAGCGAGCAGACCGGTAATGACGGGGAGTGATTTTATCATTCCCTTCACAAAGGGAAGGCGCACTTATATATGGGCGGAGCCCATATATACCACTCCGCTTCGCTCCGTTAGTGCGCTCTTCGAGGAGCGGAACAACAGTCGCTCCGTAGGCGGTCGTGCCGTCATAGGTGCCGCCCTCTGCGGCGAGGGTAAGCGTTGCAGGCGTTGTATCATAGCTGTCCGGACAACCCTCCGCGCAGGTCGCCGTGATGGTATCGCCCGCATCATTTACGGAATATGTAAAACTGTGGGTGTGAGGAGTTCCGTAATATACGACAATCGTACTGATAGTAGCATAATTATTACCATCGATGCCGATTATATTAACCGATGTTGCATTGATATCGGTTACTGTCATCCTACTACCGTCAAAACTTACTGTACCTGCTGATGCGCTAAGAGCGGAAGATCCCCATCTGGTTGGGTTATATTTTTTTGCATCGGTGAGCACTATCCTTGTAATGGGGTCATCGCTTGAAGATATGGACACACTCTTACTACTATTGACAAAAAAGGCGCTATAATTGTAAGAACCCGCCGAAACGGTTACCCCGTTTTGTGTCCCCGTCGCTGTGAAGGTTTCACTTTGCTCAGCTGCATACGCCGTCAGGCTCATGCCGGGAACAATACCTGTCATGGTGCTAAACACCATAACAAGTGCCAGCAGACAGCTTATCACCTTTCTTCCTGATTTCTTTTTTTGTTTCATAAGTTCATCACTCTCGTATTATATAGTTTTTTGCTTATCATATTCGAAATCAGACATCCTGCTAATTACCAGATATGAAAAAATATAATATATAATAAAAAGCACCCGAAAGAACTACGGTATCGTACCGTAAGCCCTTATCGGGTGCTTATTATTTATGTGCAATTCAAAAAGAGCGCAGAACGCCCTATGTATGTATGTAGAGATTTTATTTCATACCGGTCAAGCCCCATTCAAAACATTATTTATTATCACTTGAATATCATTATAACAAACGGTTGCCACAAATCTGCCACAAACAAGGGGTATTTCACAATGTCATAACACCGCCCATGTATATTGTCTCATATACCCATCAAGTTCTTCCCTGCTATATTGTTTTCTTCCTTCAAGATAATCATACAGGTCACAGCTTATCTTCTCTTTATTGAGACTGTAACATCCTTTATTGTCATTGATTATTATATCTTCAAGTCCGTAAGCACGAAATGCAGTCCTTATGTCGCTTATGATATTTCTTATATACCGGCGTTTCTTTTCCGTATCCTCTTCCTCGGACCATAGAAGATAACGAAGTTCTTCCTCGGAAACAAGAGCGCCTCTTTTATCGATCAGATATGCAAGCACCTCTTTACACTGTGACCTCTTGAAATCAATCGGTATTCCGCCGTACAACACCTCAAATTGTCCGAAACACTTTACCTTCAATTCCGATATTGGAAATCTCAGATTATCAACGGCTTTCTGCATTTTCTTCTCATTTACGGGCTTCATAATAAACCCGCTGACATACATTTCAAGAATATCAACCGCGTACTTATCGTGTCCGGTAATAAATATTATATTGGTGCGGGGACTGATACTTTGAATACTCTTTGCAACCTCAAGTCCGTTTTTATACGGCATTTCAATATCAAGAAATGCTATCTGTATGCCTTCGGAAGTTTCAAACGCCATCTCCTGTTGAATTATTTTTATAACCTCATCCGAGTTTTGTGCAAGAAAGAATTCCGTGTTATCTCCAAGTACCTTCTTTGCTGTCCTGTGTATATCTTTTAATATAAAAGGCTCGTCATCTGCTATAAGACATTTCATGTTATCTCTTATCTCCCATCATGTTTACTTCTTGTATCAGGTATCTCTAATGTAACGACAGTTCCTTTCCCTGCTTCACTGTTTACTGTTACCTCTCCACCTAATATCCGCTCAAATCTGTCACGGACATTCTTAATTCCCACATGCTCTACTCCGTCAAATTCAACATTATCCACATCAAAGCCTTTGCCGTCGTCAATTATCTTAATAATTATGTTTCCGGCATTTTCTTCTGTAGATATGGTAATCGTACCCTTTTCACCCTTCATGCTTATTCCGTATCGGACTGCATTTTCCACGATAGTCTGCACCGACAGGGGCGGAACACTGAAATCCGTAACAGTAAAATTCCTGACAAGCTCTATCCTTCCCGGAAATCTCATCCTTTCAAGATACAGATAATTTTCAACCGATTCCATCTCCTTATCAAATGATACAAGACGCATATCTTCAATCTGCTTTATATTCTCCTGAAGATATCCCGAAAAATGATCTATCATTTCCACCGCTTTATCCGCATCCTCATAACAAAGGCTTCTTATGACAGCAAGATTACTGTTGATAAAATGCGGTCTTATCTGCGCCATCAAAAGATTGCATCTGTTATGCTCTAATGCAAGACTGCTCTCATGTAACTGCTCCTGCACATCAACATACTGGATTGCAGCCAGATAGAAATAATATGTGAATAACTCGACCGCAATGACAGCAGGCAGATAACCGTTCGGCATATAATTCAACGTAAGGAGCTGTGCAAGGAAAATGGTCAGCATCATAAAGACAACTATGATACCCTTTGAGCGGTTCCTTCCCCTTAACAGTCTGATTGAATATACAGCAATTATTATTACATAAAAATCTTCAACCACAAATGCAAGGTGATTAAGCGGTCCGCCATGATAGGAATAATTATCTTCATAAGTATATACCAGTGCACTTCCGGATAAGTCTATTACATTTACTATCATATTGAATATCTGCGGTATCGCGATAAGGAACTTATGCTTTATATCGCAGATAGTATAAAGAAAAATAAGGGCAACCGCCGGATAAAGCGTGTATATAAGCATTGCTTTATAAAACAGCAGACGATAATCAAGGTTATGAGTATCTATCCAGACCTCCGAAAACTCAAGCAACGAGATCACAAGCGCCATAAGAGACAATATATACAGATACCCTGTCTTCTCTATCTTTGCATTCCTGTTCACCATCAATATCACAATGACAGCCGCTACAAGAAGAACTGTCGGGTAATTATTGACAGTATATTCAGTAAAAAAATTCATAGATTCATCAACTCCTGTATATCACGGAAACCAATCTATAATGTTACTTATATCTGATTTATTATATCATGAACTTCATAATTGCGACATCCCTGTCGCAAAAAAGCACTCGTTCATGCTATATATACTTCCATGTATAATATATCACAAGTGTGTAACAAATCTGCCACAAATTATAAAAAGAAATAATAAGGACTTAATCATGTACTGATACAATGATCAAGTCCTTATCCCTTGGCTAATTAGTTATCAACGAAAGGGCGATGTCTGTACCTCCTGAGTTTTGAAGTGAACAAATTAAAATAATCCAGCTAACCCTTGTGGTTGCTGGTATTTTTTGTCAATATTTTGTATTTTGGTATAGCGTAGTTTAGCGAAGTGTGTTATAATATATTTATCCAGCGAGAAAAGGGTGTTATTATTGGCACAAAGAAAACGAAGAAAAACAAGGACTGTTGTTGACTCTGCTGCAAGAAATGCTGCTGTATTGTCAGATGGGTGCAATCCGGAGTTTGTTAAGGGTGCTGAGTTTGATGGGATTTTTGAAATCCCCATAATCTAGAAACCGAAAAAATACCAAATCCCAAAACAGCTTGTTCCTTTCATATGCGCCCTATCATAAACAGGATAAAAAAGGATTTCTCAGATACCAGGATCATCTTTGTCGCAGACAGGGGACTCAACACATCAGATAACATTTACTATCTTAATGGTGATAATAAATGTGTCAATAACCAGCGTGACGGATATGTATATGGTCGGTCCGTAAGAGGTGCAGATGCCGAGTTTAAGAAATGGGTGCTTTCCGGAAAATATATCACCGAGAAGATAACTGATGATGACGGCAGTGAGGTAACATTTACGCATAAGAGCCGCATTTATCCTAAAGAACTGCGTGTAAATGTTTCAAAGCCCGGACAGACGAAAAAGTCAAAAAAGACCGTAAAAGTCGATCAGAAGCAGATGGTATACTACTCGGAAAAATATGCAAAGAAACAGCGTGCAGACCGTGAAGTCATGATACAGCGTGCTAAGGATCTGATAAACCATCCAAAGAAATATGACAAAGTAACAGCTGCAGGTTCTGCCTCTTATGTCCTGGGCATTTCTTTTAGCAAAGAAACGGGAGAGATCGTTGACAAAAAGGCTCTGGCTCTTAATCAGGAAAAGATAGATGAAGAGCAGAAATATGACGGCTACTACTCAATCGTGACAAGTGAGCTTGAAATGACCGATCATGAGATGCGTGATGTTTACAGAGGGCTTGCCAGAATAGAGGATACATTTAAGATATCGAAGTCCGAGTTCGATTCAAGACCTGTTTTTGTAAGGACAAATGAACACATAGATGCGCACTTTGTAACATGTTTTACCGCACTTGTTCTTATAAGACTTTTACAGGCAAAACTTGATAACATTTTTCCTGTAGGACGGATAATTAATGCCCTCAAAAGTTACAACTGTATTCCGATAGATGCAAACACTTACCAGTTTACTTATTATGACGAGATACTTGAAAAGATAAGCAAAGTATTTGACATGGACCTTGATAATAAATACCGTACACGCCAGCAGATACAGCGTTTTCTTCGGTATTGAAAATTTTTTGAGATATTTGAAAAAAATCCCAGTACGCCATACAGACAAATCGCTGTAAACCTTTATTTATAAGGGCTACTGCGATTTTGCTTCAAAACTTGAGATTATTACAAACAGGTGTAACAAATCTGCCACAAACAAGGAAGGGAGAGTTGTTAAGCTTTTTCTATACTGCAGCTGTGATGCTTATAGGCTGTATCAGTACTGCTCACGTCCTTCTCATAATTGATGCTTATAAGCAACAGATTATCTTTGTAATGCATAAGCTTCTGCGGATAATTCTTACTCCTTATCTGGTCTGCCGCAGTCTCTAATGACTTATCATACTTAAGTTCTATCAATAACGCCGGTTTATCGGGATGCTTTGGCGACGGCAGATATACAAGATCAACATAGCCCTTTCCTGAGTCTAACTCCTGTATTGTAGTATAATACTTCTGTCCCGCATAATATGCCATCTGCACGGCATAAGAAAGTGCCGCCTCGCTGTTGTAGGTCTTATTCTCCGCAGTGTCATGGAACCATTCAAGAAGCTCGGCAACCTTATCTTCCTTACCTTCCCATGTCGCCTCCAAAAGCTTCTGTGATTTCTTAAATGAAGTAAATGTATCTATCCATTCCTCTGATTCCGTTGATGTCTTGAATTCATCAAGAAGTTCATTGTTGGGAATGAACACTTCCTTTGTATCTGCATCATAGCCCAGATATCCGAGATGTATAAGCATTACAAGGACATCATTACTTCCGCCAAATGATGTCATATCATTCTGATATTTGTTAATGTTGACCTTAAGTCTTCCGCCATCCATAAGGAGTGCCACCGAATCTTTAAGACCATCATAATTCATTCTGATATATTCAGCCAGTGTCTCATAGTTTTCCGTCTTGTTCCAGTAATTCTGTATTATTCCGGTTGACAGAGCTTCTACCACCGACAACGGGCTGTAAATGGATAACGACTTTCCTTCATATTCTCCCATTCTGTATTCATTACGCATCTCAACAGGTATATCAGTATTAACGATATATCCATTATACCAGCTTGCTATATCCTCATAGTGCATATTGTATTCATTACATTTTTCCTTGACCTCTTCTTCGGTAAAACCGGTATACTGTGCAAACTGCATCGGGGTTATGATTGAAAACTCACGGAACATATTAAGAGCCGAATGCTGTCCGTACTTTTTAATCGGCAATATTCCCGTCATATAGGCTAGTGCAACATACTCCTGATCTTTAAGCCAGTCACGAAGAAAATCAAGATACACCTTCTGCCCCTTCATATCTTCTTTACATACACGGAACACAACATCCCATTCATCTATAATAATGACGAACTGTCTTCCCGTCTCTTCATACACATCTGACATTGAAAGTATAAGATTGTCCGTATCGTAATAATCCACATCAGGATACTGCTTTTTCAGATCACGCACAAGAAGCTCTGTCATTTTGCCAAGTGCAGCTTTAACATCTCCATCCTCCTTGATAAAGTCCGTCATCACTACCCTGACCACATCAAAATGGTTAATGTACTTATCCCAGTTCTCATGCCCTGCTATCAGCCTGTCAGCAAACAGTTCCCTGCTTTCCCCTTTGCCATAGTATGCCGCAAGCATATTGGCGGCTATAGTCTTTCCAAAACGCCGCGGACGGGAAACACATACATACTTCTGCTCGGTCTTAAGAATAGTATTAAGATATATTATCGATTCGGTCTTGTCCACATATATCTCTGAATTAAGTGTTTCTTCAAACTTCACATTTCCCGGATTAAGATATCTGCCCATATGCTCACCCCTTCGTATTATCTGTTCATTTATCCGTAGTATAGCATATATAAGCACTTTTATCCACTGAAAAAAAGATTCCCCGTATTTCACAAATATTATTTCAATTCTGTTAAAAATGAAAAAACAATTCTCCGGCACCCTGCAAACGTTAATACAAACATTTTAGCAAGATACCGGAGAATCTTTTATGAGGATATCATAACAAACATATAATTACTTTTAATTGTTTTTAATTACCTTTGATATCTTTAACATTTCCCTGTACAGGTTTAACACTGATAAGCTGTGCGTTATTACCTCCCGTACCATCAGAATTTGTTGTATTAGAGAAATCTTCAGTTGCTTTGCCTTCAAACACAAGCACGTTTGTTCCGACACCGCCCTTATATGTTACATTCTCAACATGCAAATAAGTCTTGATCTTATCAAGGCTTACATCGATTGTAGGATCACCGCTTCCGGAGGTTCCCGTTGCGCTGTTGATAAGCTCATCATAGATTACTGCAAATCTTACGGTATCCCCCTTCTTGTAATCGGAGGTAGCCATCGGCGCAATACCGACCTGTTCCGGTGCACGGGTGTCATTTACATTGATTGCAAATCTATTCTTATCGATAGTTAATCTATAATACAAAGCACCAGTGTTGTGTGCTTTTCCGGCATAACTAACTGTATCATTATTGAGCAGCAGATCCCATTCCACTTCCTGTTCCGAATTATAATAAGCAAATTCCATTTCACCTGTGTTTTTATTCTTTCTTTTGCCAATATGTACATTGCCCGAATTATTCTTGTAACTATCATAGTTAAAAACAGTATCTCCAAGTTTATATTCCAATTTATCCATACGCGCAGTATCTTCTTCCTTTACAAGCTTACCCAAAATACTTTCAGCCTTTTTAGCCTTAATACTCACTTTGAATTTTGGCTTTGAACCATTTGCGGTCTTAAGATAATATAATATATCCTTATCAATAATGCCACTAATACTGAAAGTACCTGTTGTTTCTGTATCATCAATAGTCACATCAGCTTCATAACCTTTTACCCTTTCACCATATATGGCATCTTCTGTAAGTATCTTAGCACTTGGCATAGTCATGGTACGGTCTACGGTACTTGTTGTGATAGTTCCCGTCACACCTTTGCTGTCTGTGGCATTCTCAATCTTATAAAGTTCTGCCGTATAGTAACGTGTGGACGTTCCTGTCAGATTATAAAGGTGGGCATAGTCGCCTAAGCCGTCTGCGGTACCTGACTCACTTCCCATATATCTGGTTGACACATTCTCATTCTTAACTTTGAAAGTCGCAGACCAGTTACCGTTAGTATCTGTCTTGTCGCCCGCCTGTTGCTGATTATTCTCCATAGAGTAACATTCCGTCTTAGAGAATAACGCATAAGTATTCTGTCCGCCCACATGCTTGAAGTTAATAGGGGAAGCCGTTCCTCCTATAGCTGTACCGTTGATAGTCCTGTAGTATATCCTCTGCTGTGCATCCGCTACGGCTACTCCTGTAGGCATGGTTCTTGTGATCTTGAAGGTGGTATAATTGTTATCCGTCTTGCCTGAACTGTCAGCCACCGGTGATGCAGATGTCGAGCTTACAAGCGATATGCTGAAGCTTCCGGGACTAGTCCATTTCGCCTTTAATGTCTTATTGCCCGTTTCACCCTTAAGCTTAAGACTTGTGACCTTATTATCCTTCTCGTCATACCATCCCTCGAACTGACATCCTGCCTTGATCCCTGTCGGACTGCTAAGTCCCTTGTCAGGACTGTTGATAGTATACTTCGTAGGATTATTGCTGCTGTTCGCTGTAGCTCCTGCATCCCATGAAATATAGCTTATCGTGTATTCTATAGGTTTCCATACCGCATAGAGGTTCACTATGCCGTCCTCAAGACTGTCAAGAGAGTCAGCGTAGTCTATAGTTGCTCCGTCAGCAAACTTCTTTTCCGTTGCATTCTGGGTAAGAGCCCATCCTTCAAATGTATATCCGTTTCTCGAAAGTCCGAGCGCCGTCGCTGTCTTGATGGCCTTGCTTTCTCCAAATACCATTTCCTCACTGTACGGTTCAGCGGAATGCGAGGCAGTACCCTCATTGAAGTAGAAATTAGCCTTGTAATGCTTAGCCGTCCATTTTCCATAGACGGTTATGTTGTGGGCCACAGGCTCTATCTTCTCAATAAAGCTGTCCTCATCAAATGTGTCAGATGTATACCAGCCATCAAAGTCATATCCGTCTCTGTCCTTAGTCGGAGGCACGAGTATTATCGAATTATCACCTATTTGCCATGTTACCTCAGCAACCTCTTCATCCTGTTTGTTGCCGACAGTAAGACTATATGTTACCTTTTCCCATTGCGACTGAAGAACAAGATTGTTACCCGGCATTGTTTCCGGAAGATTCTCTGTCACCTCATTATTACCCATGTTCTTCCAGCCCGTGATCGCATAACCGGTATATACCGGCAATGTAATATCAGTTATATTGTCACCTGCCTTGTATTCTCTGTCAAAATACAGTCCGCTGTATCCGTAGAGCTGGAGTCTGTATGTATTCTCCTTCCAGTTTGCAGTGAGAGTGATCTCTTCTTTGCTGTCAGCGCTTATCACATATGGAGTAACAGGATCATTGTCGCTGCCGTCAGTCCATCCAATGAAGGTATAACCCTCTTTGACAGGCGCATAGATATATATTTCATCTGTACCGCCTATTCTGTATTTATCCGGATTAGAACCGTTGTCTGCTCCTTCTAAGCCCTCATAGCTTATGAGCATCTCATCGAATTTCCAGCGTGCATAAAGTATATGGTCTTTTCCCTGACTTACAACTGTATCAGCCTCTACCTTATTGCCTTCCTCTGCCTTATCATACCAGCCGGTAAATTCAGCCGAAAGACCATTTACTTGAGGTACCGGAAGCTGCCCATACTCTTCGCCGTATGTCACGGTCTTCTCTAACTCATCATCATCGACCACTCCGACACCTGCATCAAATGTTACCTTGCATGTTACAGGTGACCACACTGCCGTAAATGATAAGTCTTCACAGCCCATAACAGCAGGGACTTCCTTATCCCAGACAACTGTATGATTGTCCTTAACAGGTACCGGCGCTACGATAGCCGCTCCATAATAGGTCGTGCCCTCGGTATAGCTGCCTGATGCCTTGCCTTCTGCAAGATCCCATGTTACATCGTATTTCTTTCTCTTATACTTAAGCCTTACTTCTTTTGCGCTTGCTCCTTCTAGTATGACAGTCTCAGCCTCAGGCTGTTCAAAGCCTTCATATTCCTTAACTTGTGCTGTCACCTCTTCTCCGTCATCACCGACTACTGTCTCACTGTCTGCAAGTATCGTATACTTACCGTCCATATCCATCTGATAATGGTTAAATGTTACAGAGCCCTGTTCCGTACATATCCATGTGGCTTTCATTACGATATCATGATCAGGAACGGTAGTTGCCGCCTTATCATCAACAAGCCAGCCTGCAAAAACATAATTTTCCATCTGCGGTGTGGCAAAGGCTTCCGTAAGGTTTTCACCATAAGCCAGCTCCTTGCTCATCTCATCTTCAATGGAGCCTCCGTCAAGGTCAATGCTCACCGTATGATGATTTCTTGTATATACATAGTCTACCGTGGTAGAACCGTCTCCTGCTACAGTGACCGTCTGTGCCTCCGGTGAAGTGAATCCTTCAAAGGTTGTGACCTCAGGTGTCACTTTATCACCTGTTGTTCCGGCAAGTGTCTCCTGTGATACAAGTGTTTTACCATTACCGTCTACATTTTCTTTGTAATGGTTGACAACATATGAGATATCTGTCCTTGCTGTCCACTTTGCCTTAAGCTCCATATCCTTTCTTAAGTCTCCCGGAATGACAGTTATCTTCTGACTTCCGTCATACCAGCCGTCAAAGGTGTATCCTGTCTTTGTCGGACTTACAAGAACCCTGTTCTCGGAAAACTCATTGTAGTTTGAAGGATTAGCTCCCTCATCTATTGTTCCGCCATCCGCATCGTAAGTAACACTATAGCCCTTAAGTTCCCACATAGCCTTAAGCGTAACTACCTCATCAATGACCGTCGTTATTGTTTCGACTGTCTCATCTGCCTGATAAACCTTGCCATTTAACGTATTCTTCCAGCCGGCGAATATGTAACCGTTCTTTTCAGGCGCACTGTTAAGCTTCGTCTGACTTCCGATTACCATCGTCTGTGTATCCGGCTCTGTCATGACACCGCCGTCCGCATCGTATTTCAACGTGCACGAACCTGCAGTCCAGCCCATAGATGTATAAGTAACATCACCTGTAACGGTAATTACTGAAAGCCCCGTATCGGCATCCGTTTCTACCTGTTTACCGCTCTCATCCTTGTAGCCTATAAATGTATATCCCGGCTTCTCAGGTACCGGAAGTGCCATCTTTGCACCATAGAATATACTGTAGTCAGTATAGAGACTGCTGTCATCACCATCTCCCGAACTCTTAAGGGAAACGGTACAGGCCTTGCGCTTATATCTTATCTTTATTACAAGAGAACCGTCGCCCTTGATCTTGGCAGGATTATCCGTACTTACAGGCTGTCCGTCTACCGTAGCATAATCGTAAGATAATACTTCTTCATCTCCTGCTTTCTCTGTGAACAGTTCATCAGCCTTTCCTTTAACTTTCTCCTCCGTGATAGCTCCGGTAAAAGGATTAGTCTCAGCAATTGTTGTCTCTACAACTGCATTTCTTACAGTGTCAATATCAACCTCTGCTCCTGACTTGCCCTGTCCATATCCTACAGCCTGAACCGTATATGCGCCGCTTGGCTGCTGTACATAATACTCGACTCTGTAGCCTATATCCGTTCTCTCTGTCCACTGAGCCTCATATACCTGGGCCTTACAGTCATCAGCGGTGATCGTTCTTATAACACCGACCTTCTTATTTCCTGCTGCATCTGTTGTTCCCTTTGAAAGTTCTTCAGCTGTGATCATCTGTCCGCTCTCAACGTTCTTCCAGCCGACAAACTCATAACCTGCTGCAGCGATCTCAGGACTGTGCACATCACTGCCAACCTTAGTCACAAGTTTGACATCAGCCATTCTTCCGTGTTCACCGGTCTTGAATGTATCAGTACCTCTTATCAGATCATAGTAGTAACGTATAACTGCCGAACCGTCTGCAAGGATCTCAACAGATTCCTTAGAAGGAGTAACGTAGTTCTTATATTCCTTCGGCTCGGGTGAAACAGTCTCTCCCGTAGTACCCTTATAAGTCTTCTTTCCGTCACATACATAACTGCCGGCGTTATCATTATCCTCAAGATAATAATATACCGTATATCTTGTATCGGTTGCAGGGTTCCAATGTGCGTATATACTTACATTCTCCGCAGGCATTGTAGCCGGATATGTATATTTCTCTCCATCCTTTGTGTACCAGCCGTCAAATACATAACCTATCTTTGTCGGATCCTTTGGTTTCTTAACTTCTGCGCCATATTTACCTACAGATGCTGCCACATATGAACCGCCCTCGGAAAATGGCGTTATTGCATAACCGTCAAGGTAATTATCCCATGTAACTTTGAACTTCCTTATCATCTTTGCATAGGATAACGGAATATTACCGTTAACATACTTCAAGGTAACATCACATGATGTTTCCATTCCCACAAAACCGTCTTTTAAGTACACCGCATGACTTTCCTCGTCATAAGCAAATGCAGGATTAGACAGCTCGACCTTATAACATTTGTTATCATATACGACCGGTTTGATATCACCTGCGTCAAGAGCCAGCGTGTTGACCATGTAATACTCATCAGGAAGCGTAAACCTTGTCACATACTGATGCATCTCGATATCTTCGTATTTTTCCTGCCTAAGCTCAAAGTTAAACGGCACCTCATTCTTGCCGAACTTCTTGATCGGCCACTTATTCTCGTATAGCGTGGTGCCCCATTCCGCTATCTTGCCTTTGATCTTTTTGTAGTTTTTACCTACAGACGCGCCAAGACCTACTTCTAAGTAGATACCAAGTTCTACATACAAAGCGCCTGCCGAATTGGTCGTCTTGACACCCTTTAACACATGAATGTGGTAATAGAAGAAACCTCTGATCTCAACATAAGCGCCCACTCCAATAGTTAAGCTTGCTTTTCCCAAGACTCCTTCTAAGAGTTCAAGATACAGCTCGACCTCAAAGCCTGCCCTTATCTCCAGAAATCCCATCACATAGAACTTAAAGTCCAGTTCAGGCGGGATTATCTCTACCGTCTCACAGTCACATTTTCCCTTAAGCACATGTATCTTATATACAGTCTTCTTGCACTGCTTGTTGTAAAACTCTATACCAAGAGAGACAACTGCATCCACAGTCACTACAAGCCTTAACTCGACTCCAAGCGTAACTACTCCGGGAACAGCATCATACTTAGCCTCAAAGAGTTTCTGTTCTACAAGTGAAATGGCGTCATGCTCAGTCTCTAACATCTGGGAATATCTTAGCGAAAGCCAGTTCGCTATATCTTCCGATTCCTCGTCATCCTCTTCTCCATCCTCTTCCATAAGAGACTTTAACTCATCCGAAATATCAGTATACATCTCGGTAGCATCACCAAGCATTGACCCCATACCATCATTCTTGCCTGCTGTAGCTATGGTCGCATTGATCTTGATCCCTGTGTAAGTTCCTGTTGTGAAGCTTGGTTTGAATACGATATCTGACGGATATGGTATAAATCCGATAGTCTTCCACTCTACAGAAGCGCCAAATCCCATATCAAGCTTAACTTCCTGAGTAAATGTTGCGGAAACTCTTATTTTAAGGTTGTTCTCCTTTTCTGCATCTTCAAGTTTCTCAGAGTTATCCTTTGAATCCGAGCTGTCGCCGGAATTTGATGAACTGCTGCCGGAACTTCCCGAACTGCTGCCGGAGCTTGATGAACTACCGCCGGAACTTGATGAACTGCTGCCGGAACTTCCCGAATCACTGCCGGAGCTTGATGAACTACCACCGGAACTTGATGAACTGCTGCCGGAACTTCCCGAATCACTGCCGGAGCTGCTGTCATCTCCGCCTTCCTCTCCGCCTTCTGCTCCGTCATCGTCGCTGCCGACACTAAGCGGAGGGAATTTTACAAGTATATTGAATACAACATTAATATTTGCGCCGAGTCCACCCGGAAGATTCTTTGCTTTAGTAAGATCGACACTCATATCCTCTAATCTGATACGGACATTGCCCTCTTCTTCGTCATCAAGGCCAAACTGCTTATATGTCTCCATAATGTCTTCATATTTCCGGCTATATTTGTTGTATTTACTGTAAAAATCAGATGCCTTGCCGGCAGCATTTTTTACATTGCTTAAGTTATCCGACAATACCGTGAATTTGTAATTATCAATGTTCTCAACGCCTTCAAGACTTTTGAAGGAATCTGTTGCAAGCGCTGCTTTTGCAAGATATTCTCCTGCCTCTTCAACAAATCCGCTGGTTCTCGCATCTTCCTCTATATCATCTACTATCTGCTCTTTCTCAGCATCCGAAAGCTGGTCATATATATCTATAGATCTTGAATAGTTGGTCTCTGCCGAGTCGGCGATCGTACTTAATGTTGCAGTCTTTGTCGTGATCACTACATAAGGCTGTTCCTCACCTAAATAATCCGTATAGGTGCCTCCATCCTTAATATCTATGACTTCTGCAAAGCTGCCTGCCTGCTTCATATTGTCAGTTCCGTAAGTACCGCTGTATAATGCTATGAAGTCTCCTTCATCAAGCTTCGTCTGTGAATCAAGCTTTGCTTGTGCATATATATCATCCGACCAGTCAAGATATGATGTTGGGATCTCTAACGTATTATCCTTATCATCATTTTTCAAGTCAGCATCTGCAGGAATCGGCAGTACCTCAGGCGTCTTGATAATATCTTCTATAGCCGCATTGCCGTAATAGTATTTGTCGCCTTCTATACGTGTTATGGACAGATAAGCTATATGGTTATTATCATTATTGTCAAATGATTCAGGATCTTTTAACGCTTTTGCAGGGTCCATGCCGCTGTAAAGCGCTATAGAGCTTCCGACTTTGATATCTTCCGCGCCCTTTCCGCTGTACCTGAAGTATCCGGAGTATTCCATATTCTCGGTCTTATTGCCTGCTGCATCCAATGTATAGAAGCTTCCGTCAATATAGCTTAACTTGGCTCCGTTTTCGTCATACAGACCGTCTAACTTATCAACGGAAACTGTAAGAACATCATTAGCAAGTGCCATATTGTTCTGTTCTTTCTGAACTATTCCTATATCAAATTCACGCACTGAATCAGGGTAGTCTGCAAAAGTAAGCTCTGCCGTCTCACCTTCAGCCACCTCCGGCAGATATAATTTGTAATCTGCCCCTGCCTCAAATCCGTCAACAGTTTGTCCGATCAATATGTGCTTACCTGTTACGGTATATACACCATCCGAACCTTCCACACTGATATTGTTCTGCTTTAACTGATAACTGTCGCCTTCTGAGTGTGATATATTCGTAACTTTAATCTTATCATATACGTCCTGCGAAGTAAGAGCTGTATTTCTTGAGTTGACAACGATCTTAAAATCCGAACCGACATCACTTGCAGCAGTGATCTTTAACGCATCATCAACGGTTGTGTGTTCTACTTCCTCAGTCTTAACATAAAGAATAAGTATTGAATTGATCTCATCATCATCTGCTGCCGGTTTGGTACATTCCTCATCATAGAAATAACCGACAAATGTTATTTTGTCCTCATTATATACAGGTACAGGCAGTTCCCCGATCTTCGTTCCTGCTTTGACCTCAATAGGGTCTATCGCATCGCCGGCACCTATGGTAACAAAATTGACATAGTATTTCTTTACTTCAGATTGCTCTTTATCCTCGGATGTTTCTTCTCCCGGCTTATTCTCCTTGTCTGGATCATCTGCCTTATTATCCTTATCATCAGCTTTTTCTTCCGGCTTTGAATCATTATCCTTAGAGGAATTATCATCCTTAGAAGTATCGGCATCTTTATTATCGTCAGTCTTTTTATCATCGTCAGTATCACTTTTTTTGTCTGTATCTTTACCGTCCGAATCTTTATTGTCACCCGCATTCCGGATATCATTAGCTTTATCCGTAACATTAATGACACAGTCAAATGCAGCACCACTCTTGACTTTGGCTGTAACCTTTGCCTCACCATTAGATACGGCTGTGATTTTTCCATTCTTATCTACCGAAACAATGTTGTCTCTCGACGAAGACCATGTCACATCCTGTGTATTACCTGTAAGTGTAAGATTAAGACTCTGTTCTACATTAAGGTAAAGTTTTGATGATGAAAGCTGAGGGTCTTCTATCTTAACATGACATTTATACTTCTTATTGCTCTCATCATAAGCATAGACGTTAGTGCTTCCTGCCGCCACACCGGTCACCACTCCTGATTCGCTGATATCAGCAACGTTAGACTTTGCCGATGTCCACTTTATCTCCTGCTTTGTATCTTTAAGTTTTATAGACGTAGTGTCACCTTTTGCAAGCACGACTTCCGAGCTGCTAAGTGAAGGTGTCTCAACAATTACAGTACATGTATAGGTCCTTCTGTTCTTTCCTTTGACCTTGATCTTAGCAGTTCCCTTACTCTTTGCTTTGACTGCAATAATATTATTTTTCTTACTCACTGCTACGATCTTTTTGTTCTTTGAGGTCACCTTTTTCACCTTTGACCCCATAAGTTTCAATGTAACAGTCTGACCATTAGTAACATAAAGTTTTTTCTTGGAAAGACCCACCTTGACTTTTACCGTGCACTTGTATTTTTTCCCTTTAGAACCGGTCACCATCACCTTGGCTGTACCGGCCTTCTTGCCCGTTACCACGCCATTCTTGTTCACAACTGCTATCTTATTGTTACTGCTTGAAACATCCTTGATCGTGTCTCCGGTAAGAGACAACTGTACCTCCTCGCCAACAAGTATAGTCGCCTTCTTCAGGTTAAGACCGGTATTTGACGCAGCACTGACACTACCCATAGGTCCTACCGAAGGAATGACCATACTTATGATCAGGATATAACATAACAGATTCTTTAATCTCCGGATCAATCTCTTCATAACCATTACTCTCCTTTCAACTTATTTTCGTTCTCAGTAAACCGTTATCTTAATCTTCTTCTTGATACCGTTTCTGGCCATTGCGTAAATGTAACATTTACCCTTCTTAACACCTTTGACCTTGCCTGACGAAGAAACAGTTGCGATCTTAGTATTAGTAGACCAATATTTCAGATATGCTTTCTTTCCGGTCTTCTTAACAGACTTTTTGTTCCTGCTTACATACACATAAGCACCGATTATCTTTGTACTCTTGACTTTTATCTTAAGATTTTTCTTGGCTTTGACGCTTGTCGCATTATAACCGTCTTTCTTTGCGCCCGCATATCTTAATCCATAACTCTTAGCCAGAATATACTTCTTACCGTCTATAAGCTTATACGCCTTAACATATGCCTTATACACCTTGCTCTCATCACTGATATTAAAGGTGTATGTACATCCATCGTTAACGGTTACTGCTTTACCGTATTTTGATCCGAGAATACCGGTGTAGACAAGGTATCCGTCAGCTCCATTGACCTCACCCCATTTAAATGTAAGCTCACCGTTTTCTGCGCTTAATAATAACCCTTCTCTTAATTTCAACAGAGCTTTATTCTTCTCGGCCTTTGTCGGCTCAGTAGGACTCTCAGCCTTAGTACCGTATGCAAATGTATATATAGGATTTTTGAATGAAGCAGCTACTGCGTAATTAGTGTCGCTAACGCCTTCTATTCTGGCAACATATACATCTCCGGCTGTCATGTCACTAACTGCAATCGCTTTAGTATAAGTCTTATCTGACTTACTATATACATTCATCAGAACTTCCGGTGACTCTCCCTTTAATACGCCCTCTGTAAATGCAGCTTTTGGCATGTTCGTATTCTCATCAAAAGACCATTCTACCGAATTAAGTTCGCAAGGTTTGATAATTGCCTTTAATTCGAGTTTTCTCGCACTGTCTGCGAAATAATAGTTATCAGTTATTGTTTTATTATTTCCAGACTTAAGTTTAGAAATTGTAACGATCACTTTTTTATCAGCAGCTTTTCCGTCAGCATTTGTCAAAACATCCTTTGCCGAAG
>CAMHMG010000002.1 GCA_946186175.1 uncultured Clostridia bacterium
GTAAAAATAATAGTTATATTTTATATTGGCAAAAACAAGGAGTACTAACTATGCATTACCATTTATTAACCAATCCCGGAGAAAGGGGTCATAATGAGGATTATGTCGGAACGGCTCTGAGAGATAATCACGTACTGTTTATACTTGCAGATGGACTTGGTGGTCATGGCAAGGGTGAAGTAGCCTCAAAGACGGTGGTGGAAGCGGTAATTGAATATTATGAGCATGCTGAGAAACTTCCTGAATTGTCTGACTGTATTGAATATGCACAGAGTATTCTTCTGGAAAAACAGATTCGAGAAAGCATGACATATGGTATGAAAACAACTCTTGTGATTGCTGAAGTTGCGGAAGACAGAGCAAGATGGGCACATGTGGGTGATTCCAGAGCCTATCTGTTCTTTAAAGGTAAGATGATCAAGAGAACTTTAGATCACAGTGTGCCACAGATGTTGGTGGCTACGGGACAAATTAAGGAAAAAGAAATTCGCTTTCATGAAGACAGAAATCGTCTTTTAAAAGTTATGGGAGTTGAGTGGGACAGACCGATGTATGAAGTCGGTGAATGGTTTGAGATAAGCGATAATGATGTGTTTCTCTTGTGCAGTGACGGCTTTTGGGAATGGATAGATGAAAATCATATGGAAAAATGTTATAAAAAGGCCGGTAATTTGGCCGGATGGCTGGGCTTGATGGAGCGGGAGATTTGTGTGAACGGCAAAGGAAAAAACATGGATAATTATTCTGCAATTGTAGTTGATTTTTCTGATGCAATATAGAGGTATACAACATGATCAGAATTGGTATATGTGAAGATGATAGTAAACAGAGGCAAAATATAAGGGAACATGTGGAAAGAGCTTTGTTCAAAAGGACAGAATACATGATTTCTGAGTATTCTTCGGGTAAACAGGTTGTTGACGCTATAGAAAAGGATGATTTTCCGGTAGATCTGCTGTTGCTTGATATTAATATGAATGAGGTAGATGGGCTTATCACTGCTGATTATATCAGAAAGCATGAGACAGATGTTGATATTATTTTTGTAACAGTGTCAGGAGAACATGTATATGAGGGATACTTATACAAAGCATACAATTATTTGTTAAAGAATGACATTGAGAGAAGACTTGAGGTAGAGCTTAACAGATATTTAGATGAGATTGAGCGTGTATCTGTTTGTATGGAGGTAACGATCAATGGAACAAAGGTAAAGATTCCGATCAGCAAGATATATTATCTTGAAAGTAATGCACGTAAGGTTATTGCACATGTTAACGGAGAGGATATAGAGTTTTACAGTAAACTCGATGATCTGGAAACGATGTTATCTGCAGCAGGTTTTTTCCGGGTGCATCAAAGTTATCTGGTTAACGGTCAATATGTGAACTCCATGAGCAGAGACAAGATAGTTGTTAATAATGAATTTTTACCTATAAGCAGAAAATATTATGAGCGGATGAAGAGCGAAGGAAAATTTTCTTAAAATGTGGACTTTGTTTAATTATTATATATTTTGGAGGGAAAATAATAATGGATGAATCCGGTATCAGGCTGACAAGAAGTCTTGCAATCAACATATATGAGAACAAACCTGTGGCCCGCATGATAGGAGCGCTCATTTGTATATCAGGTGATTATATTGGCGGGATATTCCGTATTAATTCCGACAAGAAGATTTATTTTGGAAGAAATTACAAAGAAGTGGACTTTTATTTCAGGGATGAAACAATAAGCGGTAATCATTGCTGGATTGAGTACCAGGGTGAAAATGAAAGATATGTGTTATATGACACATCATTAAACGGAGTTTTTGTTAATGGCAGAGAAAGAATTCCCAAGAATGTTGAAACTATTTTAAAAAAAGGTGACGAGATAAGGTTGGCGAGTACAGGAAATATATTTAAAATGGGATAGGCAGGTTTGGATTGTATCTATGAAGTATGGCTGGATAGATACGAAGATCGTACGATTAGGAGGAACACGGGATGTTCTGGTTGGGGAAAAAGAGGGAGAAAAAAAGACTTGAGATGGAGCAAAAGCTTCGTCTTGAACGCGAAGAAGCCAAACGTCGCAATGAAGAAGAACAGAGAAGACGCGAAGAAGAACAAAGAAAGTTCCTGGAAGAACAAAAAAGAAGTATAGAGACCAGAAAGGAACAGGAAAGATTATATAAACAACAGAGTACGTCTAATTTCAGCATTGTGGATAGGGATGATGAAACTGTTACTCTTACGGATTACTCGCTTTTTCATTGCAACATTGCTGTGTTGACCGGAGAATACAGGGGTGCAGAGATACCGATTAGTGTTGATGAATTTGTTATGGTTGGGAGGGATCCCGCACGCGCGAATATAGTGCTTAATTCTGCCTGGATCAGTTCTCTTCATTGTCAGATAAGATACAGTGCGGATGACAGATGTTTTCAGGTTATTGATTTTTCAACATATGGTACATATATAAATGATCAAAAGCTGCAGAAGAACGTGGTGTGCAATTGCAGTCCCGGAAGTGTTGTAAGATTTGCGGATTCCGGAGACAGATTTCAATTAAAAGTAGAACGTTCATTGTAGATTGGGGGAGAATGATTTATATGAACAATAATGGTAATACATTTAAGGCGGTGTGATTGAATGATTGATGCAATAGAAAAAGAGTTGCTGCTCAACATAGGTACTATGTTAAATAGCAGATATGAGATTATTGAACACATTGCTTTTGGAGGATTTGGAGCAACATATAAGGTTGTCGACAGAAAAGATAATAGTATTCGTGTAATAAAGGAATTCTTTCCAAGAGATATATCAACGAGAACACCGGATGGCAAGATCGTACCAATATCATCAGAAAAAAGAAATGCTTTTGAACATGTAAAAAAGCGTTTTGTTGAGGAGGCCGAGACGCTTTATAAGCTTAATGGTCTGCCTCAGCAGGGAGTTAATCGAATTGTAAGGCTTACAGATTATTTCAGCGCCAATGAAACTAAGTATTATGTAATGGACTTTATTGATGGCTGCAGCCTTCATGATGAATTCAAGAAATATAATCATGGAATTCCGTATCAAAAAGTGATCTCTTACCTGGGTGAAATTTGTGATGGAATGTATGAATTGCATTCGCAATACAAACTGTTCCATCGCGATATTAGTCCGGATAATATAATGATAAGGAAGGACAACCATGTTCAGCTTATTGATTTTGGTAATGCCCGCGCGCTTAGTGCTGAAAAGGGATATACAGTAGTTCTTAAAGTGGCGTATGCTCCACCGGAACAATATTCAACAAAGGGAATACAAGGTACATTTACCGATATTTACTCTTTGGCGGCAACGGCGTATCATATGATTTCGGGTCAGAAAATCCCTGATGTTTCGGATCGGTCCAGCGGAGTAGAAATAATACCGCTTAATACAATTAAACCCGAGGTTCCTCAAAGAATAGTAGATGCAATTAATCACGCTTTAGAGTTTGAACCATATAAGCGTCCTCAGACCATGTTGCAGTTTAAGCAGGAACTCGGAATAGATGATTATGCCAATGTAGGCATAGTGATCAGTGGTGTCAGACCGTATATAAAGAATATAAGAGGCGATCTTTCATTTAACAAGTTAAACATTCCTGTGAATACTGACATCACGATAGGCAGATCCAAAAAGGCTAATATATATGTTGGTTCTAACAGTTTTTTGGGAAGAATACATTGTGCATTGCGCTATGACACTAATGAGGATGTATTTCTTCTTAGAGATTATTCGAAAAACGGAACGTATGTGGAAGGCTGGAATATCCCATATAATACCAATGTTAAGGTGAGGGAAGGAGCGCATATTATATTGGCTAATCGTGTGGTTGAATTTGAACTTGGAGTAAATCGTGGATATTTATAAAAATCTAATATATTGAAATGGAGGAGAGGTAAATGAGCAAAGAGACGAAAAGATGTTCCAATGGCCATTTTTATGACGCAGAAAAATTTGCGGAGTGCCCTTTTTGTCAGCAGATGGCAGGAGGACAGGGTTCAATGCGCACAACGGAATTCGTTGATGGTGATGATATATCTAAGACTGTGCCAAGCAGTGATATCGAACGCGAGAAAAAGGCAGGAGGGTTTTTCTCAGCTGCGGTAGGCAAATTTGGATTTAACAGGAAAAGGACAGATGAAACAGGAGATTTCCAGAAAACCGTTAGTTTTTATCCTGAGATGGAATCGAATAATATCGATCTGACAGTTGGAGCACTTCTATGTATTAATGGACCTGATTTTGGGGCGACTTATTTACTTAAAACCGGTAAAAACTTTATTGGACGTGATTCGGCTATGGATGTCGTTATTGCAGGAGATCAAAAGGTTTCAAGATACAGGCATGCGATCGTGGTATATGAACCTAAGCAACGTATGTTTTTGGCGCAGCCCGGAGAGTCCAGTGAGTTGCTTTATGTTAATAATAAAGTAGTTTTAGAACCATTGCGCCTATATGAATATGATGAGTTAAGTGTAGGAAACACAAGTCTTTTGTTTGTTCCTATTTGTGGCAATCAGTTTTCATGGGATGAGTATCTGGGACGCTGATTGTTATTATAGCTGCTTGTTTTTACAAGAAAGTTGCCAACTTTTACATTGTATGAAATTCTAAGCAAAAACCATGTATGATATTAATAATTTAATATCATTTATGGTTTTTGCTTTTGATGCTTTTAGTTGAATATACTGCAATTATGTAGTATAATGGATTTTGGTTTGTTTTGTCTAATAATAGAAAATGATGTAGAATTTTGGAGATTAATAATGAGTACTTATAGTATAACATATTCAAGTATTACCAATGAGGGAATGAGAAGTGTTAACGAAGATTATCTTGGTGTTATACAGACGCCTAAAGGAATGGCGTTTATTTTATGTGATGGTCTCGGAGGACACGGGAATGGAGATATAGCATCAAAGTTTGTTGTATCAAGAATGCAGGAAACCATGAAAAACGGCGCATCGATCGAAGACAGTATTCTGGATGCTCAGAATGCACTTCTTGAATTGCAGATAAAAGAAAAAGCCGGAGATTCGATGAAGACAACTGTAACCTGTCTTACCATTGAAGATGACAAGGCCAGATTTGGTCATGTTGGGGATTCGAGAATTTATCAATTTGAGAAAAGCAAATATATTCAGAGAAGCCAGGATCACAGCGTTACGCAGATGCTGGCTAATCGTGGTGAAATAAAAGAAAAGCATATAAGGCACCACGAGGATAGAAGCCTTTTGTTAAGGGTAATGGGTACTGAGTGGGACAGACCCAAATATCAGATAGTTGATAACATTAATATTACGAAAGATACAAGTTTTCTTCTTTGCAGTGATGGTTTCTGGGAGTTGATAGTCGAGAAGATGATGTGTAAGACACTTAAGAAGGCGAAGACTCCGGAAGAATGGCTGGCTTTAATGGAACAAATCGTCTTAAAGAACGGTAAGGGAACCGATATGGATAATTATTCCGCTATCGCTGTGTTTGTGAGATAGGGATAACGATATGATAATAAAAAGTATTCGTATATTAGGAGGAGAAGATATGGGAAAGCGAATAGTTTCTGTAATAATGTTTATGATATTAATGTTATCCGGCGTGTTCTATATTCAAGTGAGTGCCAAGACGGTTAATAAGTCACTTCTGGCAGAACAGGCAAAGGGAAAGGCGCCGAATGTCAAAGTGTATATGACAGGGGAGGATATGACTTCCGAATCGGCAGTCTCCGGTTCTGTTGAAGATATTGCATTGACGCAAAGCGGTGATATCAAAACATTTGATGAGACCGGTGAAAGTCTGCGCTATATCATCTTGTTTGACAATTCCGGTTCGATCAATAAGGTTCAGTTTGATGAGGCCAAGAATCAGCTTAAAAATCTTCGCCAAAATATGAAGAATAATGATGAAATGCTGTTGTATACGGTTGGTACAATTGATGTGTCAAGTGACAAGACGGATGTATTCGGAAGAACAGCATTGGCATCAGAGACTGATAAGGTTGAGGATGATAACCTGCTGATTGATGACATTGAATATATCAGCTCACGAGATGGGAAGACTATATTATACAAATCAATTAATCAGGTCATTGAGGAGCAATCATCTCAGACGTCGATAGATAGTCTTCGAACAGTTATATTAATAATAACAGATGGAGAAGATGATTCTGATGATATCAACGGAAGAGATAATGATAAAGATACAACCTTGACAAATGTAATTAATTCTTCAATTCCGGTGTATGGAATTCTTCTCAATAATACAGCTAAAGTATCTAATGAGGAAAAGATCATATTCACAAAGAATCAGATACTCAATCCTGACAATGGACATGGATATTATTGTAATTGCAGTGATGACCCCACTGTGGAAAAGGTTGACGAGGGATTTGCGGATATAGATTCAATATTGCGAAAAGGGACATATGTCGTTAATCTTGTGACCGATAATAACAAGACCACAGTAGGAAAAAAAGAACTTAACTTAACGGTCAATAACCAGTCTATCAATCCGGTTATTCTTGATTATTCCGATTATGAACAGGATAAGGATGCACCAACGATATCGGGGAATATTAAGAAGGAAAGCCGCAATTCAATAACATTTACACTTGATGATACCAATGGCGTGAATGATAAGGATGCTTCTGATGCCACACACTACAGCATCCAGATGAAAAGTGAAGGCAAAGATAAAGAAAAAGATAAAGATAAAGAAGGTAAAGTATGGACTATTGATCAGGTTAATGTTAACCGTAATGGAACAGCAGTGACGGTTACTCTTACACTCAAGGAGGATGATCTATATAACGGTGATTATACTTTGACCATTGATGGTATCAAAGATGAGTCGCAAGATCAGAATGCCATGGTTAAAGTTAAAGGAGAATTTTCGGTTGATGACGGACTTGATGCAAAGTCAGAGGCACGAAAGGAGTTTATACAAAAATACTGGTGGATATTATTAATAGTATTAATTGTAACGATAGGAATAATAATAATTATTATAGCCAAGAAAAAAGCAGTAAAGATTATTAATAAAGAAGTTGATTATGGGAAGATCAATCAGTCCGATTCTATGCTGGTACGACTTACCATAACAGACAGAACCGGAACTGTTAAGGATGTAGAATGGAATATAGAGGGGAGTCTTTTTGTGGGACGCTCTGATATTTGTAATATATTCTTTGATGATGACAGATTGTCAAAACAACATTTTGTCTTAGAAGTGAATAAGACGGGATGTTACATTGAGGATCTTGAATCCACTAACGGAACATTTGTTAATGGAGTTAAGATGACTAACAGACGACTTCTTCTAGATGGAGATATTATCACGGCAGGAAGAGAAAAGATTGAGTTTCATGCACCGAAGAATGGCATTCCGCTTAGTGATGAGGATTCTACTATATTAGAGGATTATGATCAGTAGATATTGTGTGTAAAGGATGGTTTGAGATGAGGGATGCAGCTTGAGCTTATGTCCGAATTGTTTTACAACTAAATATTCTTCGCAGGGATATTGTCCGATGTGTGGATTTAACAATGCGGCTGTTCGTGATCAAAGGGCGCTTCCCGTTGAAAATGTTCTCAACAACAGATATATAGTAGGCCGGGTGCTTGGAATTGGCGGCTTTGGCATTACGTATATGTCATATGACATGCAGACCAGAGAAAGGGTTGCCGTAAAGGAATATTTTCCGTCAGAATGGGCAACGAGGTTTCAGGGGACAACCAGGATAGTGCCGAACAGTCAGGTACAGAAAGAATTCTATCAACATGGAAAGAAAGTATTTATCAGTGAAGCAAGGATCTTATCAAGATTGAAAGCTGTCAGGAATGTTGTTGATGTACGTACCATGTTTGAGGAAAACGGTACTGCGTACATGGTCATGGATTATCTCGATGGTAATACATTGAATGGATTTTTGAAAACGCTGCCGAACAGAACGCTTCCATATAAAACAGTCAACCAGATAATTATCCCTGTTGCAAATGCTTTGCAGCAGATACACATGCATAATTTTCTGCACAGAGATGTGAGCCCGGATAATATAATAATTACCAAAAAAGGAGATATATATATTATTGATTTTGGGGCTACAAGAACATATGCCATTAATTCTCCGAAAAGTATGTCTGTGGTTTTGAAACCCGGATTTGCTCCGATTGAGCAGTATTCACGTTCCGGTAATCAGGGTCCGTGGACGGATGTATATGCTCTTGCTGCTACGTATTATTATCTTGTTGCCGGAAAGAAACCGCCGGAAGCTACTGACAGGATTGCCGGAGTTGATGTCATTCCGCTTAAGACGATCGCACCTGATGTTCCTGATTATATCAGTAAATCAATAGAACGGGCGCTATCCATCAGTTGGAAAGACAGACCGAGGAGCATGGAAGCATTTATGGCTGAGATGGGGCTGGGTAGTCTGACGCCGCCTCATGATCAGGGCAGTTCATGGAAAGATTATCCTTATGAACAAAGGCCGCAGGAGAAAAAACCATGTGTACTTATGCAAGTGGGTCAACAGAGACAAAGATTTTATTTTGCACCGGATGGAACATTGTCAATAGGGCGTAGTGTGACACCGCAGATAGGATGCATAAGGATGCCTGCAGATGACAGGCAGGTGAGTGGTGTTCATTGTATATTAAAATATATAGAACAAAGTGACAAATTCAATATCAAAAATAATTCGGTCAACAAGACATATACGATCAAAGGAGTGCTGGTCAAAGATGATACGGGTTCAATGAGTACCGTTGAATTGTATAAAGGAGACTGGTTCTATATTCAGACCAAAAGCAATAGATACATATTTTATCTGGAGGTGGAGTAGATTGTTTGGATTCTTTGGAAATAAGAATAAGGAAGTACAACATAATGAGGAGGCAAGAATAACTAGACAACCGATGCAAAATGAACCCCGACCTTCATCGCATCATATGGTGCCGGAACTTGAAACATTTAAGAAAACTGTTGTAGGAAGTCGTGAATATCAGCAGGATGAATGCTATGTTTCACCAAGCAAGGTATTAGCCGCCAATAAGGTTACGAGGGTCATGGCTATTGTGTGTGACGGAATGGGCGGTATGGCAGATGGTGAGAAAGCCAGTCGGACTGCATGCGAGATGATGAAAGCAGGTTTTCAGAAGATTGAGAAAGCAAAGGAAGTTAATATACAGGAGTTCTTCAGGAGCGGGATCAAGGCCATTGATAATGTGATCTATCAATTTCCGAAAGAAAACGGAAGAGGTTCAGGAACAACAATGGTTGCCTGTATTGTAGAGAATAATATGCTGTATTGCGCATCAGTTGGTGACAGCCGCATCTACCTTATCAGTGGCGGTAAGATAACACAGGTCACAAGGGATCACAATTATAAAATGAAATTGGACGAAATGGTGAGAGCAGGACAGATGACACCTGAGGAAGCTGCGTCAAAGAAGCAGAAAGAAGCACTTATCAGTTTTCTTGGAATAGGTAATGTAAGTCTTATGGATATCACCCAGCCAATCGAGCTGAAACTTGGAGATGTCGTAATGCTCTGTAGTGACGGTGTGACGAAGATATTATCAGATGAACAGATAAGGAAAATAATTGCTACTGAGAAGATCAAACCTGAAGAGAAAGCTGAGAAGCTTATTGAAAAGACGATACTTGCACATGCCAAGTCTCAGGATAATACAACGGTAGCACTTATTCATTACCATGAGAAAGAAATTAAGAGGTATAATTCTTAAATAAATACCTCTGATTATAAAGAAATTTTTTAATAACGAAAGGGGATATAACTATGAATCTTAGCAGATGTGAAAACGGTCATTTTTATGACAAGGAGAAGTATGCGACATGTCCGCATTGTGCAGGGGGAAGTGCTTCAGATGACAGTCCTACATCAGTGTTTACTGAGGGAGAGGTGACAGAGCCTGTTAATCCGGGAATGTTCGCCGCTGCACCTGAACCATTTCAGCCGGCACCGGAACCATTTGTTACAGCTCCGCCTGTAGATACGTTTGGCGTTGCAACCGGTTTTAGTGCTGATGAGCCGACTGTAGAATTAAGCGGAATGCAGGACACAGCTACTGTACCGCTTGAGAATCTTTCAAGTATCAAGCCTACTGAAACAATTGCTGATGAGGATAACGATCATACAATAGGTTTCTTTGATGATGATTTCTTCGCTGCGGAAAAACCACAACCGTCAGCATCACAGTCAGTTGCCAGAGGAGCAGCGCCTGCACCGGTTAACAGAGTAAGTACTCCTTGTGTTGGATGGCTGATCGCACTTGGTGGAAAACATATTGGTACAGATTTCCGTTTGAAAGCCGGAAAGAACTTTATCGGACGCGGTGCACAGATGGATGTTGCCCTTACTGAGGATATGAGCGTATCAAGAGACAAACATGCGATAGTAGTTTATGAGCCGAAAGAGCATCTGTATCTTGTTCAGCCCGGAGAGGCAAGTACTCTTGTTTACAAGAATGAGCAGGTAGTATTGAGCCCTGTACAGCTGCAGGCATATGATGTCATCACTGTCGGAGATGTCAACTTGTTATTTATGCCGCTCTGCAATAAAGAATTCAACTGGAATACAGTTCTTGAAGAGATGAAGAAGAATAATCAGTAATAGAAAAGAGGCACAATTATGAACCGTAAGGCAAAGGGATTGAGAATTGCAGGTGGTATCGGCATATTATTGAATATTATATGTTTGTTCCTGCCAATGACAAAATGCGAACCCGAGAACTATCCGATAGAGAAATTCTCCCAGCTGGATTACATCCTGAATATGTTTTCTGACAATGCTCCATATGGTGATGTATATTCATCCGGCAGGATTATATGGGTTATAGTGTGTATATTGATTCCTGTCATTATTTCTCTTGTGGCAGGAATCTGGGGGATCGTTGGCAATGACAGGCAGATAGTCAGCAGTGTTATGATACTTTCGGTATTTGCATTGTATATTGTATTGTGTCTGACTATCATGGGTTTCTACCCGTCGGATGAATACTCCGGAGATATTGCCGGAATAGTCAATCTGATATGTTCGGGAGCTGCCAGTGTGCTGGCAATCATTTCTCTGTTGTACAAAGGTGAGCCGATGGAGGAACCTGAACTTGACGGGATTCCCGATCTGAATGAATTCAGACAGGAACAGGTCGATGCCAAGATTAATATACACAATAATACTGAAAAATCAATCAATCCCTTTGCTGCTGATACATATGAGAGTTCGTCCGGATCCGGCGAACCGGAGAAACCATCGTCTATACAGGCTGAATCAAAGCAGCCAACACAACAGATGGTACAAGATCAGCAATCGGTTATGCAAACAGTTGATGAACAGGATAATAACCGGCAGAATTCGGAGCAGAATGACATTTTGGAATATGTTCCGGGTCCGCCTAAGGGTATAATGGTCGGACTTACAGGGATATATGCGGGAGCGCAGATACAATTTCAGGATGGTGAGAGTATCAGATTAGGGCGGCATCAGAGTAATGATCTGGTTTTTGAAGGACAAGAAAAGGTCAGCCGTAATCACTGTTATATTAAGTGGAACGGTGTTGAGGGAAAGTTCTATTTCAAAGATAATTCAAGCAATGGCTCATTTATACAGGGAATGGATGATTGTCTTCCGCAGAATATTGAGATAGAAATTCCTATAGGATCTGTGATCTTAATTGGAGATGAGAGTAATTCATTCCGACTGGAGTAGTATATGACGGAATTAGAGTCTTAGAACGAAGCACATGAGGAGTATAGGTATATGGATGATAAGTTATGCATGAATTGTTTTAATACATATGGACGTCAGTTCGATATATGTCCAAAATGTGGATACATAGAAGGAACTCCGCCGGAACAGCCCCATTGTCTGGTGCCGGGAACGATCTTAGGTAATCATTTTATTGTAGGAACCGTAATAGGAATCGGAGGATTTGGAATCACTTACAGGTGTTTCGATATGACTCTGGCTAATACGGTTGCAATTAAGGAATTCTTTCCTAAGGGGTTGGTCAACAGATCGCCGGGAGAAACAAAAGTAAGCCAGTTGTCAGGTGAGAAGAAACAGCTGTTTTATGAACAGAAAGCAAGGTTTCACGCTGAGGCAAAAAGTATTGCACAGTTTGGCAAGGCCAAGGATATCGTTAATATATACGACTATATTGAAGAAAATGGCACAGCATATATTGTTATGGAATACATTGATGGTGTGCTTCTCAAAGATTACCTTGACAAAAAGGGTGCAATGGAACAGAGCGTTGCATTAGGCATGATAATGCCAATTATTGAAGCAGTTAAGAAGATTCACAGTAAGGGTATTATACATAAAGATGTAAGCCCTGATAATATATTTATTACGGACGATAAATCAATTAAAATATTTGACTTTGGTGCGGCACAGCTGAATGACAGTAAAGACGGTCAGGCAGGTGAAAAGGTGATTAAGATGGGTTACTCTGCACCTGAGCAATATCGTGATAAGAGCCGGCAGGGATTCTATACAGACGTATATTCGGTGGGCGCGATTCTATATCAGATGCTTACCGGCAAAAAGCCAATAGAATCAACAGAAAGAGAACATAAGGATAGATTGAGATCCCCATTAGAGTTGGGGTTTAAGGTTAATTCTAATATAGATCGTGCAGTCATGGAAGCTTTGGCTGTCCAGCCGGAGCTTCGATACCAGGGAATTCAGCAATTCGAAGAAGCATTACGGAATAAAAGAGTTGCGGAATATCCCAAGGAGAAGATTCTCAGACGTAAACGAAAGAGAAATTGGATAATAGCCACTGTGGCTACATTAGTACTTACAATGGGGGTTGGTATCACTCTTGCACAGACAGTGTTCAAGGAAAAGAGTGAGGTTTTTGATACTACCATTGCTGATAATACGACAATAACTATCTGGGTGGAGAATGAAGATCAGAAGAACCAGTTAGATAGTCTATATAAAAAAGGATTGAAACAGGGCGAAGATGGAGATATGTTAGTTGCGGGTGACCAGACAGAACCCAAGAAATGGCAGAAGTTCTGGGATCAGAATAAGAACATAACAGTTGATGTCCAGGTTCACCCTAACATGGCTGATGACCTGTCAGCAATACAGGAAGAACAGCAGCCTAACATGTATTTGACAGATCATGTGCCGGATTATCTTAAGACGGATTATGTGTCTTTGGAAGGTATCTATGATGAATTGGATGCAGAGAATAATTACGCTTATCTTACGAGGAGTAATTATGAAAAGGAATTCCCGAACTATACTGAGATGCCTACAGGTTTAGATACTGTGATCGTGTATTCATGCAAGTTGAAAAATGGTGATGATGATACATTGGTCGAGAATTCAACTAAGATAAAGAATGCCGTGTTAGGTGAAAACGGAGATCAGGATGACAAGCTTAAAACTATCAAACAGAGTGATTTGAATAAATTGTTTGAAGAGATAGAAACAGATACTAATAATCGTTCTGATGTATTATCTTATGATAATAATGAGAAGATGAATATGGTTGCATCGAGTGATGATGAATGGAACAAGTATTTTGATGGTGATATAGACAATCCTGATTGCACTGTATTGGGTACAGTTCAAAATACAAATCAAGCTGCGGAACAGGAACAATACCTGTTAGGAACGATCGGATCAGATCAACGTAACGTTTATGGCAACAATATAGTTGCCGGTGTTGCTTTCAGAAAGCATCTGACAGACCTTGTGAACGGTTCATCACCTAAGAATAAGGTAGAAGATTTTTCGGGAGGCGTACAGACATATGTAGTTCTTACTGATGACGAAAGAATTCCTGTTATATTTTCAGAGAGGTACGCCATAAGAAAGAGCTCGGAGTCGTCACAGATCAAAGCATGCAAGAGAATGCTCTATATGATGATGCAGAGTATTGCGCAGAGCAAGAAGGCTGACAGTGGTGTTGAGACAACATTTCCTATCAGGAAAGATCAATTGGAGCAGTTCACACAAACTCATGGAAACATGGCAGACTTCTATAATATGTATGCGGATAAATATGATAAGACAGTTGTGATCGGCAATAATACAGGAGACATGTATCTGTTCTTTAAGAATTTAGGAACTATTACTGACAGCACAGAGCTTAGCAATTACTGTACACAGTTTGCCGCTACTAATGACCTTAAGAGTAAGGACAGCAATTCTGATGAGAAGAAGGATACGGATAAAACTGAGGCAGCAAGCACAACGGAAGAAGCAAAAGAAGTTTCAAGTGATGAATAACATAATATAAAGGATAAAGATGATATCGTGTAACAGATGTTTTTATAAGTAAGAAAGGCATGGTGGAGTATATGAAAAAGGAAATGACAAAAAGAATTGTTACTAGTGGATTAACATTGGCAATGGTATTAAACATGGTTAATTTTCCGTTGTTTTCAGTGGGAGCGAAGGCAGAAGAAAATCAATTTAGAGCTAATGCTGTTACAGTTAAAAGCTTAGGTGAGGGTAATGAAGAACCTAAATTTATAATACCGACAATAACTGCATTCTGCGGTGATAAGCTGGCTGATCTGACATTTATCCAGCCTGAGAATGGGAAACTGGAATGGATAAATCCAGATACAGTTCTAAAAGAAGGTCATAACAGTGTAGAGGCAAAATTTGTTCCAGATGATACAAATAAATATAAGACTGTAGATAATGTTACAGTTGATATAGTGGCTGTTCATAATTTTGAAAAAAAGAAAAATTTGTCTTTTCATACAGAAGAGGAGCCTGTAGAAGATGAGGCTGGTAGTCGCGAATATTATCAGTGTTCTATTTGTGGCAAGAAGATAGGAGCTGATAACCAAGTTCATGACGATAATTACTTCATTATTCCGTATATACCTAAGAGTGTAGATATTGAAATGGGAACTACCAGTAAAATTGCTTCTTATGTGTTAAATGGAGTAGAAGGTGTTAAGACAACTTCTATTGATAATGCAGATAAGTATAAAGCATATTTTACTTTTGATGAATCCACAGGGGAAATAAATTCACCTTCAAGCGCAAAGTATTACAAAAAGAAAAAATTTGGAACTCCTACAATTACTATTACTGATCAGGCCGGAGAAACATATAAAGTAAAATTGAATCTTAAGAACAAAAAACCTGACACATTTAAGGTTGATAGAAGAAACAAAAACGGTGTATATGAATACACACTTGAATGCAAAGCTGCTAATGCGGATAATATAAAGATTGAAGCAATAAGCGGTCTTTACAATAACAGTACACAAAAGGCACTAAATAAAATTCTTTCCAAGAAAGTTGGGGATAATATTAAAAAATCTAATAAAGAGGCAAGTGTTAAAATATCGTTTACTTCAACTAAGAGAGCAATTAAAGGTAAGGTTAAATTCCAGGCAGTAGCAATATATGGGAAGAACGAGTCACTTCCATACATAAAGAGTGAAAAGTAATATTAGAAATATGTAAAGTATATTAGTTAGAACATTATATTGATGGGTATATAAGATGGGAAAAAAGAAATTAAAACGAAAGATTGTTATAAGACCAATAATAAGTATATGTTTGCTTATAGTATTAGGCTTAACATTACTTACGATTGATGTCAACGCCAAAGGTACAACACCGGTAGACGATAAAGCGAGGATATCCTGTGCTTCAATAACATATGGGAGCAGCTTCGAACCCAAGGTTGATGAATTTCCATATGATAATGCGACAACCACATGGTGGTATTATGATATTGAAGATAAAAATCATGTAAAGGAATGGAACTCATCAGAGCCCAATCCACCTGTTGGAACGTATATGTTATACGCAGTCTTTAAACCGAAAATTGGATGGGGGGAGTGTCGCTCTGATGAAATTAAAGTAACGGTTTCACAGGCAGAGCCTGAGTACCCCGCGCCAAATGTTTCTGCATTCTGTGGAACGAAATTAGCTGATATTAATCTTGACCAGCCCGATAATGGAAAGTTTGAGTGGGTGAATAATGAACAAATTATAAAAGCAGGTGAAAATTTAGCTATAGCCAGATTTATCCCTACAGACACAAAGAACTATAAGACTATTGAAAAAATTGAAATAACTGTTGCTGTTAATCATGATGATAAAAACAAACTGGCTAAGCCGGATAAGGTTGAAGCTACAGATGAAGTGACAGGTATGTATGAACACTATGAATGTCCAACATGTAAGGCGTTTATAGGGATGGATGGGAAGACGTATGATAAGTCGCATTTTGTAATTCCATATGTAGAAAAGAATATTGATGTAATTATTGGGGACAATGAGCTGTTAGGTGGATTTGTTATAACGGGTGAGGAAGGAGTCGAATCTGTAGAGATTAAAGATTCAAAAAAGTATGAAAAATATATAATTATAGATGAAGAAAAGAATATAGCGCCACCGGAAGAAGTACAATATTACCCCAAAAAGAAATTAGGAACACCTGTATTACTAGTAAAAGATCATATGGGTAATGTCCATAAATCAAAAATACATTTGTGGATCAGAAAACCTGCCAAATTTAAGGTGGGCAGAAAAGAATTACAGGGTGGAAAAATATACAGATATACTCTTGAATGTGAGGCAAAATATGCTGATAACATCACTATAGAAGCTACAAAGGGGCTTGTAAATGAAGCTACAAGAAAGAAACTGAATGAGATTCTTAAACAAAAAATAGAGGATAAAGTTAAAGAATCAAAGAAAAAATCAAAGAAAAAAGTAAAAGTGAAGATTGTTTTTACTGCCACTAAACGTGCTATTAAGGATGATATAACATTTAAAGCAAGAGCAGAGTATGGTAAGAATATATCGCAACCATTTGTTAAAAAATATAATAATAAAAACAAAAAGAAAGGATAACACAGAATATGAAATTATGTATGGGTTGTATGAATCAGATGGATGACCATCTAAAAGTCTGTCCACATTGCGGTTTTGATGAATCTTCATTGAAACAGGAGTCATTCTTTCTTGATCCTGGAACGATCATAGGCGGTAAGTATATTGTGGGAAAAGTACTTAAGTATGGCGGCCATACCGTATCGTATCTTGGAATGGATGCTGAGGTTAATCGCAAGGTGGTAGTTAATGAATATCTTCCAAGTGATTTTTCAACCCGTTCAGAAGAGGAAACTGAGATTACAATCTATTCAGGCGAAGCACAGATTCAATTTGAGAAGGGGTTAACGAATTTCCTTAATGAGGCTAATAAGATACAGTCATTGGGGAATCCCGAAGGAATTGCAAAGGTATATGACTGCGTCGCAGAGAATGACACCGGATATGTTATTTCAGAATATCTTGAGGGCAAGACCTTAAAGGAAATACTTGATTCCGGAAAAAGATATAACGTTAACGAAACGACGTCATTCATATGCAAGATTCTTAAAGGATTGTCGAAGGTTCACCCAATGAATGTCATTCATTGTGATATATCTCCCGAGACAATTATGGTGACGGATTCAGGAGACATCAAACTTCTTGATTTTGGTGCTACAAGATATGTGACAACTGCTAATTCCAAAAGTCTTTCAATTATTCTCAAACAGGGTTATGCGCCCGAAGAACAATACAGAAGCAGCGGGAAACGAGGTCCGTGGACGGATGTATATGCATTGGGCGCGGTTATGTATCGGATGATTACGGGAATTGTTCCGCAGGAGTCTGTGGAAAGAGCGTTAGTTGATGAACTAAAGGATCCATCCAAAATGGGAATATCCATTCCGGCAAATATTGAGAATGCCTTGATGAATGCTTTGAATGTATTTGCAGAGGAAAGAACCAAGAATGCGGATGCATTTCTTAGAGAGTTAAAGGATCCGGGAACTAAGAGGGTCAAGGTTAGCAATAGGAAAAACGAGACCAGCAAAGTCCCGACCTGGGCTAAGGTATTAGTGGCTTCATTATTGTTGATAGTTGTTGCGGGAGGAGTATTTCTTGTCGTTAATCCACTGGGAAATAAAGGTGGAGATGCAACAGAGAAGACATACACTATTCCGTATCTTTCGGGGGAAACTTATAAAGAAGATCTGTTGCCTGGAATAACATTAATTCCAAAGTATGTATATGATCCTGATAATGATGGAAAGATTATAAGCCAGTCTTTGGCTCCCAAAGTTCTTACATCAGGAAAGTATGGTGATGTTGAAGTTAATGAAGATAAAGCTTCAGGAACTATGACGGTTCAGGTTGCATCCAAAGATTATGTGGCTTACAGCGATATCAAGGATAAGTGGAAGATGCATGCAGATCAGATGAAGGAAGGTCTTGGATTAGAAGATACACAGATGGATGCTAGGGATGATGAAAAAGGTCCTTATAATACTATCAAGGAATTAAATATTAAGGGAAAAGAACCACTGACAGCTGATAAGATCAATGCGGATACGGAAGATGATTATATCAAGATTTCCGACATAGAGACGGTCAGCTATTATGCAAAGAACTTCTTCTATTGGGAGAAATTCGGTGACCATGTAGGAGAGAATATTAATGATATTAAGACACAGCCTGTATATAAGCTTGATTCGGGAGAGCGGACAGAGGATGGGACAGATGATATTACAAAAGACCCTGCAATTGTAGATGCCGGATGGTATTCTTTTGATAAAATAGGAGGATATATATTCAAGCAGAAGGTTGATCCTGATGCAAAGGTTGATTGCAGCGGAGAACTGGACAAAGACATACAGCCATTGCTATGTGTTGTTGGTGAAGACAAATATATCACACATCAAGGAAAGGGTAAGGATGTCAAAGAAACATTACAAAATCTTGGATTTACTGATATAACATTTGGGGGCAGTGGTAAGGAGAATCATGAAGTACAGGAAGTTCAGATAAGTTATACCGGAGATAAAGATGTGTTCTATAGTGATGATAATGGACAAAAATTCTTCAAATCAGATGACGGTATCAGTTTTGTAATAGTTACAAAAGAGCCGGTTCCGGTTACACCACAGGCACCTAGACAGAGACAAACGTCTAGTCCATCAAATACTACAGACTTGGATCGGGAACAGGAAAATTAATTGCGAAATATATTAATACAGAGAATACAACAATACCCACACTAGACACATTGTCTGATGATGTGAAATTTGATTAGGAGATCATACATATGAAGATATGTTACCACTGTATGACACAGATAAAATATGAAAAACAGAATATCTGTCCGTGTTGTGGGAAACCGCTTATTGTCGAACCAGTTGGTGAAAGGTTCCTAAGACCCGGGACATTGCTCAATGACAAGTATTTAGTCGGATATCCATTGGGTAACGGTGGTTTTGGCAATACATATATCGGATGGGATGAAATCTTGTCAAGAAAAGTGACAATTAAGGAGTTCTATCTTGAACAGTGTATGAGACGTAATAACGACGGCAATACGGTATCTGTCACAACAGAACAATTCCGTTCCCGTTTCCAGAAAGGATTAGAACGTTTTATCAAAGAGGCAAGCAGTATTATGTCTCTTAGTGATATTAAGGGCGTTGTGGATATAGACAATTATTTTGAAGCGAACGGGACAGGATACATTATTATGGAGCATCTTGAGGGCAAGGATGTAAGACAGATACTTAAAGAGTCGGGCGGCAGAATGGATTACATGTGGTGCAGGGATGTAATCCTGAGTGTTTTATATATTCTTAGAGAAGTTCACGCAAGAGGAGTTCTTCACAGGGATATAGCACCCGACAATATATTCATTACCAATGATGGTCTTATCAAGTTAATCGATTTTGGAGCCGCAAAATATGCTGCATATGTCACTGAAATGACAACTCAGATAGTGGTTAAGAATGGCTATGCTCCGATTGAACAGTACAGCAGGAATGCACCTCAGGGTCCATACACAGATGTGTATGCAGTTGCAGCTACATTTTACAAAATGCTTACAGGTCAGAAGCCTATTAATGCTATCGACAGGTTGAGTGATGACAAATTAATAATACCTTCGGAGATGGGTATTGCGATACCTGAACAGGCTGAGAATGCTATTATGGTCTGTCTCAATGTGCAGCCGCAATACAGACTTCAAAGCGCGGATGAATTCATAGAAGCATTGGGAGGATTGAAATTTGTTCCAAAGCTTGAAACTGAGTGGAAATTACCTAAGGTTAAGGAAAGCAAAGTAAATGATGTGCCCAAATGGGCAAAATTGCTGGTGGCATCTATAGCAGTGATAGTTGTTTTAGGAGGAGTATTCCTTACGGTGAATTCACTGGGAAGTAAAGGTGGAAATGCTCAAGAGATGACATACACTATCCCGGATCTTTCGGGAAAGAATTATAAAGAAGATTTGTTAGAAGGAGTAACATTAATTCCAAAGTATGTATATGATCCTGATAATGACGGAGAGATTATCAGTCAGTCGCTGGCTCCCAGAATTCTCCCATCAGGAAAGTATGGTGATATTGAAGTTAATGAAGGTAAAGCATCAGGGACTATGACGGTTCATGTGGCATCCAAAGATTATGTGGCTTACAGCGATATCAAGGATAAGTGGAATATGCATGCAGATCAGATGAAGGAAGATATTGGATTAAAAGATACGCAGATGGATGTCAGAAAAGAAGAATTAGGTCCTTATAATACCATTAAGGAAATAAAGATAAAAGGAAAAGAAACCTTGACAGCTGATAAGATTAATGCGGACACAGAAGATGATTATATCAGGATTGCCGACATAGAGACGGTCAGTTATTATGCAAAGGACTTCTTCTATTGGGAGAAATTCGGTGACTATGTAGGTGAGAATATTAATGATATCAGGATGCAACCGGTATATAAGCTCGATTCGGGAGAGCGGACAGAGGATGGGACAGGTGATATCACAGACGACCCTGCAATTGTAGATGCCGGATGGTATTCTTTTGATAATAATGATGGATATATATTCAGGCAGAATGTTGATCCTGATGCAAGGGTTGATTGCAGTGGAGAGTTGGACAAAGCCATACAGCCGTTGCTATGTGTGGTTGGTGAAGGTAAATATATTACGCATAACGGAACAGGTAAGTCTATGAAAGAATCATTACAGAATCTTGGATTTACTGATATAACATTTGAGGGGAGTATGAATGAGAATCATGAAGTACAGGAAGTTCAGATAAGTTATACCGGAGATAAAGATGTGTTCTATAGTGATGATTATGGACATAAATTCTTCAAATTAGATGACGGTATCAGTTTTGTAATAGTTACAAAAGAGCCGGCTACACAGGCGCCCAGACGATCATCTCCGTCAAAACCGGATATTTCATCATCATCGGACTTAGATCTTGACTATAGATAAGTGTCCAAAACCAGGATTGACAACGAGGTCAACTTGTATAATTATGGATTATTATTTATAAGGAATTCCTATTGCAAGATTATCATTTAACCTTATTCTACAGATTAAACAGGAAACTGTTCAATATAGAGAAGACACCGATACCCACACCGGACAGATTGTCTGATGATGTGAAAATTGATTAGGAGAATATACCTATGAAGATATGTTACCATTGTATGATGAGGATTGAAAACAATACGGGAGATATATGTACCAACTGTGGAAAGCCTTTGATTCAACAGCCGGTAGAAGCCAGGTATTTAAAACCCGGAACAGAATTACATGACAAATATGTTGTTGGATATCCTATTGGTAACGGTGGATTTGGCAATACATATATCGGATGGGACAAGGTGCTGTGCCGTAAAGTTGCAATTAAGGAATTCTATCCTGAACAATATATTTCAAGGAGAAATGACGGAGTTACTGTTTCCGTATCTACGGAAACCATGCAGCCCAGATTTCGAAGAGGGCTGCAACAATTTATTGAAGAGGCAAGAAGTGTTGCATCTCTTCATGATATTAAAGGTGTAGTTGAAATATCCAAATTCTTTGAAGAGAATGGAACCGGATATATTATAATGGAATATCTTGAGGGAATGGATGTCAAGACGATCCTTGAGAAATCAGGCAATAAAAAGGATTATGAGTGGTGCAGAAGAGTAGTTCTCACAGTGCTTTATACACTAAGAGAGATTCATAAGAGAGGAGTACTACACAGAGATATTGCACCTGATAATATATTTGTTACATATGAAGGCGTTATCAAGCTGATCGACTTTGGCGCGGCAAAACATGCGTCTGCACTTGCCAACATGAAGGCAGAAGTTGTTCTGAAAGTCGGATACGCGCCTATTGAGCAGTACAGTAAGGAGGCACCTCAGGGACCTTATACAGACCTGTACGCAGTGGCGGCGTTATTCTATAGGATGCTTACCGGTCAGAAACCAATACCGGCTAATGAAAGAATCAATAATGAAAATCTGGTTACGCCATCGGAAATGGGTGTTATTCTTCCCGAACAGGCAGAGATGGCCATCATGATGTGCTTAAATGTTCAGCCCAAATTCAGATTACAGAGTGCAGATGAATTTATGGAAGCATTAGATGGAAATAATTTTGTTCCTATATATGAGCCTGAGTGGATTTTACCTCCTGTTGAGGAGAAAAAAAGATTTTCCACACTTCCGATTGGTACAAGAATCGGAATTGCGTTTGCATCGACAATTTTGATTGCGGGAATTGTTGTGGGAGGCATCTTCGCTTTTGGCAATGATGATAGGAAATCTACATTGGTTGTTGATGGCAGAGAAACTACGCTTGCAGATTTGGTGGGAAAAGATGAAGAAGAGGCGGTTTCTGAATTAACCCAAATAGGAATTGATGATTATTCTATAGTATATGAATTCAGCGAGAAACCTGAGGGAGCAGTGATAAGTCAGAGTATTAATGCAGGTACCATAACGGTTGATGATAATACTAACATTTTGCTGACTGTAAGTGGTGGAGATGAGAAGTATTCTCTGTTAGATTACTCGGATAAGAGTGTAGATGATATAGTTGATTATTTTTCAAATCATAATTTTCAGATTTTGGATACTGTTTATCCGGGTGGTGAATCGGTAGTTGTAGACAGTGATGTTCAAAGTACAGAGACTGCCAAGAACGGCGTTATTAATATACTTCGCCAGTATTCGGATGATACTGCGGCAGGATTATGTTACAGTCAGTCAATAGAACCGGGAACAGTATGCAATGGGTCTGAGGAAGTGACATTTGCAGTTTCATGTGGCAAGGTCTCTGATTATGAGATTGTAATACCCGATTTTTCAGGTAAAGGAAAAAGCAAGGTCGAAGAGATGATGAAAGAGGCAGGACTTGCGGATTATCTGGAAATTGAATATGAAGAAGGTATATACAGTGACCAGATTAAGAAGGGTAAAGTATGTGATCAGAGTTTGTCTACTGATTACGTATATAACACTTTGGAGAAGAAAGCTTATAAGCTTGTAAATGGTGTCAGGAAGAATGAGCAGAGTGATGGCAAGATCATTTTTTGGTTAAGTGAGGGACCGGCTCAGGAAATGACAACAGAATCATCAGAAGATGAAGATTATGAACTTCAAGAGAGTATCATCTATGACACGGATCTTTGAGACAAGAAATTGACAGGTGATAAGATATATAAGGTAATGAGAGCAGCTTTAGAGGAGAGTAGTAATAATGGGAAAGAAATTGGTGGATCCTAACAGGTTATGCATGGGATGCATGATGGAATATAACAGACCGGCAAAATATTGTCCGTACTGCGGGTTTAATGAGAGAGAATATAAAAAACCGCAAAACAGCCTACCTATGCGAGAGATAATCAATGGAAAATATCTCGTTGGCAAAGTGTTAGGGATAGGCGGATTCGGTATAACATATGTTGGATGGGACTTCTACCAGAGCAAGAAGGTCTGCATTAAAGAATACTTTCCCAGACAGTTGGCAGTAAGAAGTTCAGCAGGAAATTCATATTCAGAGATGCTGTCGGTCTCTGTACAGTATACAATTAATCCAACCCAGTTTACATCAAGCCCTACAAGGGAAGAACGGGCTTATGCAAAGGGTCTTGAAGCGTATATTAAAGAAGCTGAGAATTTGTCAAAGTTCTATCTGATGCCGGGAATAGTTTCTGTAAGAGATTTCTTCTATGGTAACAGGACGGCATATATTGTTATGGAATATATCAATGGAATTGATATGAAGAAATATACAAAAGCTAAGGGCGGAAGATTGACACCGGATGAAGTGTTTGGTTTGCTCAAGGATGTTATTAAGGCGTTAAATGAGGTTCATAAGAAGAACATTATACATCGCGATATCAGTCCGGATAATATAATGCTTACCAATGATGGAAAGGCGAAACTTATTGATTTTGGTGCAGCCAAGGATTACGAAAATAATGAAAAAACCCCTGTTCAGCTGAAACAAGGATACGCACCTATTGAACAATATTCAAAAACCGGTAATCAGGGACCGTGGAGTGATGTTTACAGTATGTGTGCCAGCATTTATTATCTGCTGACCGGAACAAGAATTCCTAATGCCAAAGAAAGGCAGGAAAAGGATACGGTTATGCTACTTCAGGCAATGGGAGTACCTGTATCCGAAGAGATAGATCTGGCCATACGAAAAGGTTTGTCAATACAACCCGAAGACAGATATCAGACAATGGGTGAACTATATAAGGATCTATATGGAGAAGTAATATAACGAAGGGAGAACACTGATGATAGAATATCGTTTTCATTGGCAGACATGGGTTGGAATAATTACGCTGACATTAATAATGATATTATCTATGTTTTTGCCGGATGGTCAGGTTCAGAAAAAAGATGGCAGTTCGGTTATAAGAATTGCAGTTGCAAAATGGGGTCTGACAGTGGACGAAGATGATATTGATACATCCAGAATGCAGTTAGAAGAGGGGAAGAAGATAGATAATAACCGGGTAATACCCGTGGTCAGACTGTGGGGATGGATGATTATAGTCCCTATTATGCTGTCAGCCGTATCGATTACATTTATGTTAGCAAGAAAAAGAACATTGTGTGCACTGCTCATTGTTGACGGATTTGTAACTGTGTTATGTGAGATGATCATCAGGATACGAGTACCATCAAAATTGTTCTGGGAGGAAGGCTTTAAGAGTGCAGCCTCAATAACAATAATTGTCTTAGCTGTGGTGGTGATCATTTATGGATTTTTGTGTATTGGTCTGTTGAAAGTTAAAGATAGTGTAATAGAGAATTCTAATATATATGATGATGTGTTAATAAATGAAACAGATATAAAGCAGCAAAGACAGGAGACGCTAAAGCCGATCCGAATGGTTGGAAGTATATTAGGCGTCCGTGGTGAGTATGTCGGTCAGAGCATAGAAATTCATGGTGGAGAAGAGATAATACTCGGAAGAGATCCCAAAATGTGCATGTTGGTATTCAGTAACAAAAAAGTCAGTCGCCGACAATGTGGTATAAGATACAATTCAACTAACGGATATTATCAGGCGATAGATTATTCATCTAACGGTACGACATTATCCGATGGTACGCTTCTTACAACCTCTGAATATACACCTCTTCCGGCAGGTACGGTATTGTATATGGCAGGTGGTCAGGAAGCTGTCAAGTTAGTATAGACAATAGGGAGAGAATAAAAGATGGACAATTCTTCTGCAAAATATAATAGTGTGCCTAAACAGGAGAATAAAGCACTGACAATAGGAATTGCCTCGGGGATTAGTGTGTTGCTGGTTGCCTTGATCTTTATTGTGATGTTTGTTGGAGACAGTGGTAAATATTATCTTGCAAGTGGAAAGACAGATAAATCAATAGAAAAAAAGGATGAAACTACGGATGCTGAAAAAATCTCTGATGAAGAGAGATCGTTAGAATTCTCTTCTAACATTTACGAGGTCGAGACTAATAAAGACGTAGATATGACGAAATATCTTCAGTGTTCGGGAACGGAGCTTGATAATGTTACATGGTCTTCAGACTCTGACAAAATGTTTGTGGGAAGTGATGGACATGTATCACTTAGTGAACCGGGTCTGGAGTGTTTTCTTAAGGCATCACTAAAGGATAATGATAAGATAATGGCTGAGTGTCAGTTAAAAACGAGAACAGAAGCAGAGGATCTTGTGTATCAGGTAGAAGCGCTCAACAGTTCAGCTCATTCGGAGGATGAAGAGCTAGAGGGTGGAGTGGTTCGTCTGGCATATGATAACGAGGGAGCAGAGGTAATAGATCTGTCTGTTATGAACCGTGAACCGGGTGAACGAAAAGATGATTATACATGGGACAAAACCTTGTTCTACACTCTGGAAGATGTTGATCTCTCAAGTAACAGCGATGGCAAGATCAATTCTTATTACATAGAAAAAAAGCAGTTCATTAATAAAGAAACCGGAAACGATATGGAGTATGAAATATACCACAATCCGGACACAGAAGTTATTAACAAAATTGTCAGTATTGAATATATGAATAAGAAATTAGCGATCAATGAATTCTATTATACTGATGACGGACTTGTAAACTTTATATTCTCATATGAGGATGTTAACTATACTCCAAGCTATGCTACCCCTAATCGCGATGGTGAAAGATACAGGTTCAGCCATGATACTATGACTACATGGAGAGTGGTTAAGGATGGCAAGATGTATAATTACTGCTATGGATCTAAAGAAGCAGAACAGTTAGAGAAAGGATATAAAGGCACTGTCAAAAAGTATTCGGAATTAAATGACGAAAAACGTGCAGAGTATGATGAAAAAGAGAAGACAATGCTTAATATAGCATATAATACATTTGACAAGATGGTTAACGCTGAGGGAATAAGCAGGATCAGCGGCTATGTATATGATTCATCGGATATAGGTATTCAGGATACGGAAGTTATGCTCTCGTCAACGGATTTCCAGTGTGATCTATTCCGGACGGTAACGGATGATCTGGGTTATTATGAGATACGTATTCCTACAAGAGCATTGGTTTACTCACTTCTTTTTGACAGGACTGACAGAATTGAGGAGAATATTTGTGAAATCGATGCGGAATTGGACGAGATTAATCTTGTGCAGGAAACTGTATATATGTCGCCGGAAGATTCTACGGAATATGAATGTGAAATCCAATTCTATGATGCGCTTAATCGCGACGAGGATGGATATGGAATGGCTATGCTCGATGATGTTGACGTTGAGATAAGAAGAGGTGTTAATAACCGCAACGGTGATATATTAATGCAATTTCATGCAGATTATTCATATGAGACATTTAACCTCACTCCGGGAATGTACACGATACATACATCAAAGAGCGGCTATCTTGATTGTTACAGTACACTTTTTGTATCCGGTGATACAAGCAATTATCTTGAAGTCTATGCTACACCTGCATTAAATGAGGATGAGATACGAATTGTTCTGACGTGGGATGATGATCCGAATGATCTTGATTCACATCTTTTCACTCCGTCAAGCAGTGGATTGGAGGAGGATTATCATATCTGCTATTATAATATGTCAGACACATACGGTAATACATCTTTGGATGTGGACGATACGAACGGGTATGGTCCCGAGACCACAACTATTAATCATATTCAAAGGGGATTATATAAATTTTATGTCTGTGATTACACTGATTGCAGTGAAGAAAATGAGGAAAGCACAAGGATGTCTGAATCGGGAGCTACCGTAAGGGTATATGGAAGCGAAGGTCTTATGCAGACATTTAATGTTCCCGTAAAACGGAGCGGAGTTATCTGGGAGGTATTTGAGATTCGTGACGGAACATTGATACCAAACCAGAGATATTATGATTCTATCGGTGATAAGACATGGTGGCAATCAGGAAAATGGTAATAAGAAGGGAGAACAAAAGATGAAAACAAAGAAGAAGTTATTAGGATGGCAGTTTGGAATTATATTGGTGTTATTATTGGCATTTATATCTACAATGTTTATGCCGGCATTACACTATAGTGGAGAAGTCCGTAACGATATCCAAAAAGATTTTAAGGATCAGCTTAAGGATATGGAAGATAAGGACTTGAAGAAGATGAAGAAAAAGTCCGGTGATGTTTCCGAAAAATTATTCGAGGATGACTCGATTCTTGGAGGACTGCTTTGTGATATATCAGATATAATAACCGACAGGCTGGATAGTATTGGAGATAAGAAAGAGGATACAGAGGATAAAAAAGAAGACAAGAAAGAAGATAAGAAAAAAGATAAAGATGATAAAGAATCGGATGACAAATTTGAACTGACAGATGATGACATTAAAAAAGTTGATGATGAAATCGAGGATAAAGAAAAGGACGAAGGTATTAAGATTAAAAATATTACTCCTGCAAGAATAATGACAAGAAGTCTTGAGCAGGTGATAATCAGTGATGATGCAAAAGAGGATGAGTTAAAGGATTATCTTGGTGATGATTATAAGAAATATAACAGTAAGTATAAGGCCGTAAGAACATTGTTTATTGTTGTATATGTAACAGCGATAATTATGTTAATAATTACAATAATATGTTTTGCGGCAGGATTGTCTAAGACAATTTCATTAGTATTAAATCTTATATTTTCAATGGTGACAACAGGGCTGTTTGCGTACTACAGATTTGGTGTTATGGGAAAGATCGGTAAGAAGATGATTGGGTATAGATTTAAGCATATTCCTGACAAACTCTCGATGGCTCCGTTTGGCAATTTTTATTCATTTGGATTAATGATAGCATTTATCGTATCTGTAGTGATAATAATAATGGCCGTAATATGTTTTGTGACTGGCAGATCTGAAGATATTATGGATTATGATAATTATGATTACAATGAGAATGTTTTCGGAGATAATAGAGGATTTGATTCGGAGATGAGCGAAACAGCTGCATTTGTCAATGAGGTTAATTACTATGACCGACAGGATTCTGATGAAGATGCAATTCCGGTTACATCAGCCTCAGTTAATGTTACACCTCCTTCCTATTCTGATCAGAATCAGTTGTTTACACCTCCTCAGGAGTATCCGCAAAATCCTACACCTCAGGTACCTCCAACACCGGTACAACCGATATTCCCTAATCAGGTTCCAGTGGATAACAGACCAATGGGAATTGTAAGATGCACCAAGGGAATGCTTGCGGGACAGACGCTCAAACTACCTGAAGACAGAAAGATCGTTGTAGGCAAGAGCCCAAGTAAAACTAACCTTACAATCGGCAATCCAAACATAAGTAATGTTCATTGCAGTATAGTATATAATGCAGCCAAGAATACATATAAGGTTAATGATCATTCGACAAACGGAACATTTGCTAATGGAAAGAGATTACCTAAAAATACTAAAGTTGAGTGTCCGGCAGGAACAGTGTTGTCATTGGCAGACGGGTCAAATGAAATTACGTTGGGATAAGGGAGTCATTTTATATTATTAATAATAAAGTGGTGAGGAGTAAAGTACTATGGATGATACAATTTACGGACAGTACGTACCGGGAGAAACAGGTATGAAACGTATGCCTAAATTCACAATAATTGATGCCGGTGGTACATTGAAGGAATATCCGTTGAATCCTTCCGGAGAGGCAAGATTTACGCTGGGCCGTTCTAATGAATGTAATATCAGAGTTGAATGCAGCGGCGTATCCGGTGTTCATGGAAAATTTAAGTGGATTAATGGGAAATTATATTACGCTGATGTTGGAAGTACCAATGGAACATATATTAATAAAGGCGGGACCACTTTTTTTGAGAAGGGAAGCAAGACGTATGTTCCTCTTGTAGATGGTGATTTTATTTCCATTCATGGAAAGAGCAGTGATGCATATAATCATTTTATAATGTTATATACTGAACATGATGATGGTGCACAATGGACAAAAGTGGATATAGGAAATGAGAAAATAACCATTGGCCGTTCTGCAAACAGTGATATTGTGGTCAATCATGTTGGGGCGTCAAGGCAGCATGCAGTTATTACAACATATAAGGATGGTTATGCTATTCAGGATCTCTCAAGCATGAACGGTGTATTCCTTAATGGTTCGTTGATCAAACAACCGGTAAAGCTGCGGGATAATGATCTGATTACAATCCTTAATATGAAGATCATTTATAACAGCGGATTTCTGTACTACAGAAGCAGACAAAATGGTGTCAGTCTTTCTGTCCGAAATCTTTATAAGAAAGTCAATGGTAACAGATACATATTAAATGATGTTAATCTGGATATTGGCAGCAATGAATTTGTTGCGATCATTGGTGGATCGGGTGCAGGTAAATCTACAGTTATGAATGCTATAAGTGGATTTGACAAAGAAGTTACGGGACAGGTTACCTGTGATGGAATGGATATGCATAAGAACTTCTCTACACTTAAGAATATTATCGGATATGTTCCGCAGGAGGATATCATATATAATAACCTGACATTGAGAAGAATGCTGTATTATACAGCCAAGCTTAAGATGCCGAAGGACGTTTCAGCTTCTGAGATTGAGGCAAGAATTACAAAGGTTCTTGAAATGGTTGAGTTATCCCAGCATCAGAATACATATATCCGTAAGTTGTCAGGCGGCCAGAAGAAGCGTGCAAGTATTGCGGTTGAAATGTTAGCTGATCCAAGCCTGTTCTTCCTCGATGAACCAACTTCCGGACTTGACCCCGGAACAGAAAAAAATCTTATGCAGACACTTAACCGTCTGGCTAAGCTTCAGGGTAAGACTATTATAATGGTAACACATACAACTCAAAGTCTGCATCTTTGCGATAAGATAGTATTCATGGGTCCCGGTGGAAAACTTTGTTTCTGCGGAACTGTTGATGAAGCAAGAATTTTCTTCCAGACGGAGAACCTTGTTGATATGTACAATATGATTGCCGCTAATACGAACCATTGGGCTGAGCAGTGGAAACAGCTGCAGCTAGCGGAGACAGGCGGCGTTACAGGCGTTGGCCAGACGTCGGCCGGACAAAGAAACCAGGTTCAGAGTAATGCAAGGGAAGCATCGAGAGAAGCGTCAAGATCACAGGTGGGATTTTTCAGGCAATTGTGGGTGCTTACACTAAGGTATTTTGAGATAATTAAGAACGACTGGCAGTGTCTGTTAATGTCGTTCCTTCAGCCAATACTTATAGCGCTGCTGTTAAAGATTGTTGCCAATGATGATGTATTCGATGTATATGAATCGACAAAATCAATATTATTCTCTCTTAGTTGTGCCGGTATATGGATTGGATTATTCAATTCTATTCAGGAGATATGTAAAGAGAGAAATATACTGCGGCGTGAGTACATGGGCAATCTGAAGCTGCCTGCATATGTGCTGTCCAAATTCATAGTACAGCTTATAGTGACAATGTTCCAGGCACTTATTATGATGGGAATATTCACAGCGACTATTGGTCACGAAAAGAAAGGACTTATGTTTGAGCAGGTATTCATTGAGAAATTCCTTCTCCTTTGGATGACCATTTATGCAGCAACAGCACTTGGCTTTGCCATTTCCGCAATGGTACGATCAGCTGATAAAGCTATGGTTCTGGCACCATTTGTACTTATTGTACAGTTACTGTTTTCGGGAATATTATTTGAACTTGAAGGCGCAAGTGAACATATAGCAGATATTACAATCAGTAAATGGTCTGTTGAAGGATTCGGTAGTATAGCACACCTTAACAAGTTGCAGATGCGCTTTGAGAGAGATCACAGTGACATTGCTAAACAGATAGAAGATATTCACAAGGCTGAGTCAGCATTTAAGCATACTTTGGCACATCTGTCCCACTCTTATATTGTATTGGGAGTTATGATCATCATATGCTGCGTAGCATGTATGATAGCGCTTAGAAGTCTTTCAAGGGATAGAAGATAGTTGGTATTGACATGGAGATATCATTTGGTTGATATGAAGAAATGTTAAGATGCCGTAATGACGGATTTGGTATTGATACGAAAGTTGATTAGATATAAAAGAGAAAACATAAGAGGAGGAACTTAATATGTTTTGTGGTAGTTGTGGTAGAGAGATACCTAATGGAAGTGCTGTATGCAATTATTGCGGCAGACCCCAGATGGCAGGAGCTTATTCTGCTCGCTCAGGAAAAGGGATTGATAATATTTTTTCTGCGCTTGTACATGAGAAAACACAGGGAGCAATTATGGAGTTTGTTCTTTGGTGTATCACTTGCGTGATCGTGGTTATGGCGATGATAGCCGGAATAATAGGTCATGGAAATTCAAAAGTAGTATGGCTTTTGCTTATGGTTTTTGCTATAGGTCTGGGAGTGATCACAGCTTTTCGTTTGAAGCCGATTGCCCTGTTATATAGTGTCGGAGTTTTCAATCTTATTATTGCTGCTCTGCATTTCGGTATATTGAAAGCATCAAAAACATATACTGATTCAACATCATTTTCAGTATTTAACATCATTTTGTTTGTTGTGGAAATGTTACTTGCAGTCGGTATAGTTACATGTGCATTTATACATTTCTTTTCCCGTATAGAACTTGGCAATGTAATGACCATATTGCTGTGTGTATATACCGGTGTTGCCGTGTTGTTACATATTATGATGTATGCGATGCCTTACACAGGTGAATATGCTGATGATCATACTGAATATGCAAGGTATGTTTTTAGTGATCGTGCATATTGGTATGGAACAATAGTTTACTGGCTAATGCTTGTTGTTGTTCTTCTTTATTACATTTTCTTTTTCTGGGGCGCAATGGATAGTTCTAAAGGTAAAATATTAAGTTCTCTTAATGGATATGGCGGTGGACAAAGAGCTGTTGGTTATAGTGCCGGAGGATCACATCGAAACGTTAATGCCGGAATTGTGGGGGTATCAGGTGCACATAATGGGGAAACTATATATCTTCAAGGACGTACACTTACTGTTGGTTCGAACTCTCAGATGATGGTCAATATCAGTTCACCTTATGTAAGCAGTCAGCACTGTGCCATTCGATTCAATAATAATAATGGTTTTTATGAAATATATGACAATTCGACAAATGGAGTTTTCTTAAGCTCAGGCAAGAGACTTCAGAAGGGTGTATATAATGCTGTACCAAGGGGAGAAGTAATCTCAATAGGCAGTAACGAACAGAGATTTAAGCTGCTGTAATACGAAAGAGATTAGTTAAAAATATTACCGGTTTATAAACTGAAGAAAACCGGGTGATTGTAAAACTCAATTTCTGTCTTTTGTAATCACATTACGGAAGAGAGCATATGAAAGGAGAAAAAATGGGAGAGAAGAAGAAACTGGCAGGCTGGCAGTTTGGAATAATTTTGGGACTACAAATATTGTTTTTTGTTACAATGTTCATACCATTTTTACATTTTAATAAAAATGTTATTAAGGGTATGAAAAAAGATGCTGAAGAAATGATTGAATCTTTGGGTGGAGATGAAGCAGAAGATATTTTGGAAATGGGTGGCTTAGATGATTGGATAGATGATTCTGTTATTGATGAGCTTAAGAAAGAAGAAGAAAAACCAGAAGAAGAAAAACCAAAAGATAAGAAAAAATATGGTAAA
>CAMHMG010000003.1 GCA_946186175.1 uncultured Clostridia bacterium
GAAGACAAGATAATAAAGGCCCGCTTAACGGATCTTGCAAAAACAGCATATAACCAAAACATTTATACATACAGCACATTTTTATCTTTGGAGGAGCAGGCACTACTTAACGAGATTGAAGATGACATTGCATATATCCACCACACCTTATTTGGTGGAAATGAATTGGCCGAGCGGCAGGTTGTTGAATTTGGATCAGTTGAGGAGTTCGGATATGAGGGGCATTTTCCTATCACTGCAATTAAAATCACACCGTTACTTTCAAAGTTCTCAGATGACCTTAATCACCGAGACTTCCTGGGTGCTCTTATGAACTTAGGCATAGAGCGTAATGTGCTCGGAGACATAATGATCAAAGACAATACCGCGTATGTATTCTGTCTTGAAAAAATTGCTTCATTTATATGTGACAATTTGACCAAAGTCAAACACACCAATGTTAAATGTGAGATAACAGATCTTAATATACCGGCTCTTACTCCTACTTTGGTGGATGAAGAATTCCCGGTGGCATCACTTAGACTTGATGGAATAATTGCCTCATTAATCAAATGTTCAAGAAAGGAAGCTCTGTCTCTTTTTGAAGAAAAACGTGTCACCTTAAACGGTCGGGTAACAGGCAGAAACAGTACAATATTAAAGGATGGAGACGTATTTTCGGTAAGAGGACACGGCAAGTTCATCTTCGACCATGCAGGCGGAAGCACGCGCAAAGGAAAAATATACGTCAATATCAAAAAATATGTATAAATATGTATAAAATAGTAGTTGTATATTCTTAAATAAGTGTTATAATATGAGCACTTAGTGAGTTCGAATGCAATGAGAACGAATTTAGTGCGAGTCATACTGTGTATAATATGAGCACTTAGTGAAAGTTTTCGAAAGAAGCTTGAACTTAGTGCGAGTTATGCTGTGCGTAATGTGAGACGTAATTCTCACTTTACTCGCTTTAGGAGGAATCTATGAAGATCATAATCGTCGGCTGTGGCAAGGTCGGTTTTACCCTCGCCGAACAGCTTAATGAAGAAGGACATGAAATCACAATAATAGATATGAAAGAAAGTAAGTTGGATACAACTCTTTCACAGCTTGATATTCAGGCAGTTGCAGGAAACGGAACTACATTCAAGACTCAGTTAGAGGCCGGTATTAAGGAAAGTGATCTTCTTATAGCTGTCACCGGCAAAGATGAAATTAATCTGTTATGCTGTCTTATAGCCAAGAAGTCCGGTAACTGTAACACAATTGCAAGAGTCCGTAACCCTGAATACTTCGATGAGATTGAATATCTTCGCGAAGAATTAGGATTATCTATGGCTATCAATCCGGAATATGCCTGTGCTGAAAGTATTGCCCAGCTTATTGAGGTGCCAAGTGCGTTAGATATAACATCATTTGCAAAAGGAAGAGTCAACCTGATCAAGGTACAGATTCCTGAGAATTCTCCGATAGATAATCTAACAGTTCACGAATATTCATCCAAGATTCATGGAAGCACCCTGATATGTGCCATCGAACGTGAACATGAAGTGCTTATTCCTGATGGTAATACAAGTATATATTCAGGAGATAATCTTTATATAATTATTCCTCCTGCAGAGATCCATCATTTTCTTTCTAAAATAGGAATCAAGGCAAAACCTATCAAATCAGTAATGATCATAGGCGGAAGTATGATTGCCTACTATCTTGCATCAAAGCTTAACGCAGCTCATCTACAGGTCAAAATAATCGAACAGAACTTTGAGCATTGTCAAATACTTTCCGAGCGTCTTCCACATACAATGATAATCAACGGTGATGCATCAGACCGTCAGCTTCTTTTAGAAGAAGGAATAGAAGACACAGATGCATTTATTGCTCTCACCAACTTAGATGAAGAGAATCTTATGCTTTCGCTTTTTGCCAACAAAGTCGGCAAGGCAAAGAAAGTCACCAAGGTTGATAAGGTATCGTTTGAAGAGGTTATTGACGAATTACAGATTGGAACAATTGCATGTCCCAAAAACATCACAGCTAAATCTATCATACAATATGTAAGAGCATTAGAGAATTCTTTCGGAAGTAATATAGAGACACTTTACAGAATGTTAGATGACAGAGTTGAAGCATTGGAATTCCATATAAGACAGGAATCTAAGGTCACCAATATCCCATTGATGGAGTTACAGCTTAAGAAAAACCTTCTTATCTGTGCCATAATCCGAGGAAAGAAGATCATCACTCCAACCGGTAAAGACAAGATAACAAATGGCGATACTGTAATAGTTGTAACAACCAACAAAGGACTTACCGACATCAAAGATATACTTGCATGACACATAGATTATGAGAAGCACTTCGTGCTGTAAGTAATTACTAGGTGATCACAAAAACAGAGGTAAAAAGATAATGAATAAATCCATGATTTCCTATATGTTAGGATGGCTCCTTAACACAATTGCTGCATTAATGATCTTTCCGTTTCTTGTGTCTTTGTATTACAAAGAGTCATGCGGAAAGTATTTCTTAATCTGCAGTTTAATATATATAGCGGTAGGAGTATTCTTTACAAGAAAACGACCCAAGAATGAACGCTTTTTTGCAAAAGAAGGGTATGTTATGACTGCTTTTTCATGGCTCCTTCTATCGTTAGTAGGCTGCCTTCCGTTTTTTATAAGCGGTTCGATTCCATCATTTACCAATGCCCTCTTTGAATGCATATCAGGGTTCACTACAACAGGAGCTTCAATACTTGACAATGTTGAAAAGCTCCCGAAATGTATGAATTTCTGGCGCTGTTTCATTCAGTGGATCGGCGGTATGGGTGTTTTGGTATTCATGCTTGCTCTTATCCCGTTAACAGGCGGACAGGATCTGTATATCATGAAGGCAGAAAGTCCGGGGCCTAATGTAGGCAAGCTTGCTCCAAAGGTCAAGCAGACAGCGATGTATCTCTATGTTATTTATTTTGCACTTACATTACTAGAGATAATCAGTCTGGTGCTATTCAAAATGCCTGTTTATGATGCAATTTGTACTTCATTTACAACAACCAGTACCGGCGGTTTCGGAGTCATGGCAACATCATTGGCAGGGTATTCACCTGCATTACAGTATGTAGTATCCGTTTTCCTGTTTTTATCAGGTCTTAATTACAACTTCTTTTTCTTCATATGGATCAAGAGATTCAAAGAAGCTCTCTCAATGGAAGAAATAAAAGCATATGTCATTATCTTCTGGGTTGCTGTCATTTTCATAACCGGTAATATAATGGGAAAGGGATATAACGGTGAAGAAGCTTTCAGACATGCATTTCTTCAGGTTGGCTCAATCATTACAACAGCAGGATTTGCATCTAATGATTTTGACTTATGGCCATCATTCTCCAAAGGCATTCTTGTTCTATTGATGTTTATAGGCGGATGCGCCGGCAGTACCTGTGGTGGTATTAAAGTATCAAGAATAATCATTTATTTAAAGACTGTCAAAAAGGAACTTGCCCAGCTATGCCATCCAAGAAATGTTAAGATAATTCAGATTGATGAAAAATCGATTTCTCACAATGTTCTCCGCTCCGCAAATAACTTCTTTATAGTATATATAATGTTATTTGCACTATCTGTACTTATGATAAGCCTGGATAATTATGACCTTGAAACTAATTTTACCGCAGTGGCTTCTGCGCTTGGGAATATAGGTCCCGGACTTTCATTGGTTGGTCCTACAAGAAACTTTGATCTGTATTCTGACTTTTCAAAGTTCATCCTTATGTTTGATATGTTGGCAGGTCGACTTGAGTTATTCCCACTGTTAGTTATCATGGCTCCGTCAACCTGGAGAAAAAAATAATAAAACTTATCTATTCACAAAAGAAGGCAGAGGAATCTATCCTCTGCCTTCTCTGCTTACTATGATTCTAAATATTTACTCCTCAGCTTCTCTCTTTTCGCGCTCTTCTATCTCCTTCTTGGCAACTTCTTCCGGTGCCTGCTCATATCTTGCAAACTCATATGAAAAGGTTCCGCTTCCGCTTGTCATTGAATTAAGTCTTGTATCATATTCATAAAGCTCAAGATAAGGAATATCTGCAAGAATCTCCTGATATCCGGTATCAATAGGATTCATACCCATAACTCTTGCGCGACGCTTGTTGAGATCTCCCATTACATCACCCGTATAGCTATCGGGAACAACAACCTTAAGTGATGCTATAGGTTCAAGAAGGACCGGACTTGCATCCATAAATCCTTTCTTAAACGCCTGCGTAGCTGCAACCTTAAATGCCATCTCTGAAGAATCAACTGTATGGTAGCTTCCATCATATAAAACAGCCTTAACGCCGATAACAGGATAAGCTGCCATTGGACCGCTCTTAACGGCCTCTGCAATACCCTTCTCAACTGCAGGGAAATAATTCTTCGGAACTGCACCGCCGACAACGGTCTGTTCAAATATGTAAGGTGTTTCCATATCGCCTGAAGGCTCAAACGTCATCTTAACATGACCATATTGTCCATGTCCGCCTGACTGTTTCTTATACTTATATTCAGTATCTGATTTCTTTCTGATAGTCTCTCTAAATGCTATGCGAGGACGCATGAGTTCTATATCAACTTTATATTTCTCCATAAGGATGCTCTTAACAATCTCTAACTGCTGTCCTGTTATACCATACAATAAAGTCTGACCGTTTTCGCTGTCATTAACACTCTTAAGTGTCAGATCTTCCGCGGTAAGCTTTGCTAATGCCTGAGATATCTTATCCTCATCGCCTTTATTCTTAGCCTTGTATCTCAAATAAACATATGGTTTTGAAATAGCGGCTCTGATATAAGTAACCGGATTCTTTCTGGTAGACAAGGAATCCGTTGTCTGGCTGTTAGTAAGCTTAGCTAAGGCTCCAATATCTCCTGCGTGCAGCTCTTTGACTTCCTCTGCCTTACTTCCACATAACACGTATAGTTTTCCTAATTTTTCATCCGTATCACGATGATAATTATAGAGTACATCTTCAGGCTTCAAAACACCCGAATTAACTTTAATAAGAGAATATTTACCGATGTATGGATCAACTATAGTCTTAAATATATATGCTGACTTTGGCTTAGAAAAATCATAATCCGCTTCAAACACTTCATTATTAATAGTGTTGATTCCTGCACATTTGCACATATCAGGGCTCGGGAAATATTTGATAATATCAGCCATTAAAGTATACATACCTCTTGCCAATATATTAGAACCCATAAGTACAGGAACAATCGAACCATCATATACACTTACTCTTAAAGCTGAACGAATCTCATCCTCAGAAAATTCATCTCCCTCAAAATATCTATCCATAAATTCTTCAGAAGTTTCTGCAACAGCTTCTAACAATGCTTCCCGACAAATACTTAAGTTTTCCTGAGAATAATCCGGTACATCAAACTTGTCAACCGTACCTTTATCATTCCACCTCTTAGCTTTCTGTTGTATAACATTAACATATCCGACAAACTGCTCATTCTCACGAATAGGAAGATGGAAAGGAGCTATCTTCTTGCCATATAATTCCTGAAGGTCCTGAACAACCTGCCTGAAACTTGCATTATCGTCATCCATATCTGTAACAAAGAACATACGAGGAAGTTTCTTCTTCTCACACATATCCCACGCACGCTTTGTTCCTGTCTCTATACCGGCTTTACCCGAAACAAGGATTATCGCTGCATCCGCAACTGATAATGCCTCTTCAGCCTCACCCACAAAATCGAAATAACCGGGTGTATCCAAAATATTAACTTTGTATCCCTCCCACGGAATCGGAATCAATGAAGTCCTTATTGAAAAATGTCTCTTCGTCTCCTCCTTGTCAAAGTCGCTTAATGTATTACCGTTGTCAACAGACCCCATACGGTTAGTCATACCGGCAAGGTATGCCATAGCTTCAACAAGTGAAGTCTTCCCGCTGCCCCCATGTCCTAAAAGGACTACATTACGAATCTTGTCCGTAGTAAATACATTCATGTAACCACCTCCAAAATAATTATTATTGAATGTTCCTATTCTTGATGTGAAACCCAATGAAACCCAAAATCACCTTCAAAATATAAACATAAAAACATTATAACACGTTAACAGGTTCACTTCAAGAAAGTATATTTTTCATTTTAGGAAACGTGTTTTTTGCATCAAGGATGGCGCAATTACTAAGCTTGTGATATAATATGAGCACTTAGTGAGATCTTGAGCAAGATAGAACTTAGTGCGAGTAATGCTGTGCATAATATGAGCACTTAGTGAGATCTTGAGCAAGATAGAACTTAGTGCGAGTAATGCTGTGCATAATATGAGCACTTAGTGAGATCTTGCATAGCAAGATAGATATCTATCATTTTAACAAGGTGGGATGTAGTATGAGTGAATTTAGGAAAAATATAATACGAAGCAGTGCTATGACTGACGATCTTGAACAGGATGATGATTTTAAGAGAATCGATGTTGCAAGACAATTATATGACGAACTTCAGCATCTTTATTACGGTTATGATGCATCATATCTGCCTTACACGCATGACGAGATAATATCACTCGAGGGAACATCATATCAATTTAATCCCGAAGCAGCAGATATATTTATTAACGAATTACTGGACATTATATCAGAGCAATATTGGCGTAATTATCCTATTCCGGAAGAGTTATTTGACAGGTTTAATGATGACACCAAACAGTTTTACAAAAGCTTTTTATATCTTGCAATTAGAATCGGAACAATTAACATTCCATCAATTAACAGTGCCGATCATCATGCGGAGGTTGGCAGCAGTACATTTAAAGATCTGTCAACTCTTGCCCACTCAATAGTTATACCTTATTCAGAATCAAGATTTCATAGACGATTCGAGATCGGGATACCTGACAACGAGCTTCCGCAATTATTCTACGATATAGGAAAAATATGCCGTGCTTTGGGCAAAGAAAATGTCTTCCTGCATCCTTACGAATCTGACGAAGAGCAGAAGAAAGCATATAAAGAAGACTCCAAAAAAGAACGTGATCACCTCAAAAATATTGCCGATGAAAAAGGAATTGATCTAAAACAACTTAAAGCAAGTGAACAATATATCAAAGAGACAAATAATTATTACAGAAAACAGGAAGACAAAGAACTTCGCGAAACACTAGGTGACTTTGAAGATGCAGAATCATTTTTCAAACATGCATCTGTCTATCGGGATCTTGTGTTCAATTACAATAATGCCGATTCCGAGCAGTATATCGATAACGCACTTAAGCTCTTCCTTATAAGAAATAATTTATCAGCTCTCTCAACCGAGTCTGTGTGCAGGGAGTCTCATAATCAGATAGTCGAGGTTATCGAAAATATACGAAATATGAAAAACTCATAATTATGAGGCCCACTTTTTAAGCCGGCTCAATGTGTGAAAGCATTGATGCACGGCTTTTTAATTCCTCAGGACAATGTCTTCCTGTCAGAATCAGTTTGACATCACTGTTAATATCCACCAGTGAAATTAATTGATCAAGGCTTAAAATATTGTAATCACGAAGTCCCAATACTTCATCAAGAATTACAATATCTGCACTTCCTGTCTCAATCACTTTTCTTGCATATTGGAAGCTGTTCTGGACCTTTGTTCTATGTTCTCCTCGCTCATCCGGAGTCATATCCTCATAGGTTTTCTCACTATTCTCAAAAGTGAAAAAATTAACCTCATCATATTGATCAAGAACACTGTAATCAGCACCTTTTCCTTTTAAAAATTGTATTATCGAGACAGACTCTCCGGCTGCAACCGCTTTAACCGCAAGTCCCATAGCACATGCGGTCTTTCCATATCCGTCTCCAAATATAATATGTACATTATTCATCTCTCTACCTCGTAATATATAGTAATAGGCGGAAAGTAATATCCAACGTTTGTCAAAACAAAACATATCCTAGCACATAATACATAAATATGCAATAATTATTATTCAAGGCACTCCATTTTGCTTACTGACACTTCATATGCAATTCTGTTAATTACAGTATCATCAGCAAGCTTTTTCTGGTACTCCCTGCTCTGAATTCTCCCCCAGACAGCCACATGTTCTCCAACCTCTAACTTTCCGGCAAATCTTGCATTTCTTCCCCAACAGATACATGGAATATAATCTGATTTTCCGTACGCACGATTAACAGCAAGTAAAACATCTGATATCTCACGACCAAGCGGTGTCATCCTATAAATCGGTGCTTTACATATATAACCATCGAGGTATATCTGATTAGGGTGTTGAACCTCCTCATCATCTTCTAAAACATTAAGTTCTCTGACGAATAAAGATAATATAAGTCTGTTTTTTGTCTCCTCGTGCTTATTATATGAACGAAATTGTCCCTTCACCTCAATATATTGCCCTATATGTGATTGCTCAACATCAATCAATCTGTCAGATACCATAAGTGGAATGATATCCGTTGCATCAGAAAGTCTGTTCACAAGGAGATCGACCATGTAGAAACCCTCTCCAAAAATCTCATGACTAAACACAAATTCTGATATAATTTCACCCGCCACCATTGCCTGATTGTTGCTTAACGCTTTTTCTGTCATTTTCTTTCTCCTTCCAAGTGCATTTAATACTCTTATATCTTAGTACACTAAACAAAAGATTGGAACGGGGATTTTTGTTCTAAAAAAGACTAGTTTTGTCAAATTGAAGAACTTCTTTGTCGCATTGCCTCATACATAAGCACAGTTGACGCAGTTGCAACATTTAACGACTCGACCATACCCTTCATGGGTATCAAAATTTTGTTATTTGTAGCTTCGCACATCTCATCCGAGAGACCATTACCTTCATTGCCCATGACAAAAACTGTCGGTTTTGTGTAATCAAAGTCGTAAAAGCTCTTTCCTTGTAAATGAGCACTGTAAGTCATATATCCTTTCTCATTCAACTTCTCTATGCATCCCGGCAGATCCTCCGTATACATAAACGGAACCCTGAAAATTGAACCCATCGTAGATCTTACAACCTTTGGATTATATATATCTACCGTACCGCTGCTCATGATAATGCCTGTAACACCGGCTCCTTCTGCAGTTCTTACTATCGTTCCCAAATTACCGGGATCCTGTATATTTTCAAGCGCAATAATTAATGGCACATTCACCGATACGTCATTATTGTCATATTCGCCTAATATCTTAGTAAGTCTGTCATCTTCAAACCGCTTTACTACACTTAACACTCCCTGTGGCGTCTTCGTATCGGAAAGAGATTGCATCACACTATCGGAAACCAGCTCATATCGTATTCCATCAAAGAGTTCTCTGTTATTTTCATAAAATTTAACCGTAGAAAAACTTTCAACATGATGAGTACTTGGAATCTCAGAAAACATGCGCACTCCCTCGACAATGAATACGCCCTGTTTTTTTCTCTCCTTTGATTGCTTCACGCATTTTTGTACATTTTTTATCTTATCATTTCCTGTACTTGTTATCATTGAAACTGACTTTCTCCTCTTTAACAATTACCTTGCCTTCGCCGAATTTCTCCTTGAGTTTTCTTACGGTATTCTCATCGGAGCTCATTGCAAACTGACGACCAAGCGGTTTCATCATTTTCTCTTCTTTCAGCACTACGATCACTGCAGCATTTCCAGGACATTCATCTACCAACTCATACAATGATTTTTCATTATTACTATATGCATCCTTGTTTGCCATCTGTATATATATCTTCTTCGGTACATCGGAAAACGGTATCAGTTTCTCCAAAATAAGCTTACTCTCTTTTTCAGTTATTGATGCACGTCCATATATAAGCACCTTTGTATCAGGCTCTAAATATTGCCTATACTGCTCATACATCTTGGGAAATACCACTATTTCGAGAGTTCCTACAATATCCTCTAAAGTAACAAATGCCATATTCTGATTTTTCTTGGTCAGCTTAACTGTCTTTGCAGTTATCATTCCGCCAATAGTATAATATTTTTCATCTTTTGCGACAGTAAAAAACTTTTGATTTTTCACATCATTTTCATCAGACTCCGAATCTTGAGACTCTGAATCGTCAGACAAGAAATCCAGTGTTGTCGCTGTAACATTTTTTTCAAGGAATTCTCTATATTCATCTAATGGATGTCCACTCAAATATACACCAAGCATTTCCTTTTCATTGGCAAGCAATTCCTCTTTATCATATTCGGCAATATCAGGATATACTATGTCAAATTCTTTTTTCTCCTCTTCGCCTAACATATCCATAATTGACATCTGGCCGGCAATAGCATCCTTCTTTTCATGATTCACCTGATCGATAATCTGGGAATAGACAACCATCATCTGTCTTCTATTTGCAGGGAAACAGTCAAAAGCGCCTGACTTGATAAAGCTTTCTAAGGTACGCTTGTTAACCTCTTTGGCAGAAAGTCTGGTAATAAAATCTTTGATATTTTTAAACGGACCACCCACAACTCTCTCTGCCACAACCGCATCTATCACTGATTCTCCGACACTCTTAAGTGCAGAAAGGCCATATCGAATCCCTCCATCCGACACTGAGAAATAGCCAAATCCCTCATTGATATCAGGTGGAAGTATCTCGATACCCATACGCCTGCAATCTGCAATATATGCAGAAATCTTACCTGTATCATCAAGTACGGAGGTAAGCAGCGCTGCCATAAACTCTCGTGGATAATGACATTTTAAATATGCTGTCTGATATGCAACAACCGCATATGAAGCAGCATGTGATTTATTAAATGCATAGTTTGCAAAATCAATCATTTTATCAAATATTTTGTTAGCAGTATCCTCATCTATTCCACGATTAATACAACCCGGAACATTCTCTTCAGGATTACCATAGACAAAGTTGCTGCGCTCCTTAAGCATAACGCTCTCTTTCTTCTTAGATATTGCTCTTCTGACAAGATCACTTCTGCCAAGCGTATAGCCTGCAAGCTCCATAACTATCTGCATTACCTGCTCCTGATATACTATGCATCCGTATGTAGGGGATAAGATACTCTCTAACTGCGGACAATCATATGTTATCTCATCATAATGCTCCCTGCCATTAATATACAACGGTATAAAATCCATCGGTCCCGGTCGGTATAATGATATCCCGGCAATTATATCCTCGATATTTTTCGGTTTCAACTGTTGCATAAAACTCTTCATACCGGATTTTTCAAGCTGAAAAACACCATCTGTCTGCCCGTTTGAAATGAGTTCATACACTTTCTTGTCATTCATATCAAGATTATCTATATCGATAGCAACACCAGCAGACTGCATAATATTATTGACTGCATCCTGTATTACGGTAAGATTACGAAGGCCCAAAAAGTCCATTTTGAGAAGTCCAAGCTCCTCTACTGTATCCTTTGTAAACTGTGTAGTTATCGCACCATCGGAGCTCTTTGAGAGAGGCACGAACTCATCCATCGGTTTCTGACCGATAACAACACCCGCTGCATGAACTGAGGTGTGTCTCGGAAGACCCTCTAACTTCTTTGAAGTATCAATAAGAAGTCTTGTATCGTCTTCGTTGTCGTATGCACTTTTAAGTTCGCTTACAGTATCTAGTGCAATATCAATTGTAACTTTTCCTCCGAGCGGAATCATTTTGGCAATCCTGTCAACCGCTGCATAAGACATATTTAGAGCTCTTCCAACATCTCTAATTACCATTCTAGCAGCCATGGTACCAAATGTTACAATCTGCACTACCTTTTCTTTTCCATATTTTTCTACAACGTAATCAATTACCTCCTGTCTTCTGTTCTGACATATATCAATGTCTATATCAGGCATAGATACTCTTTCAGGATTTAAAAATCGCTCAAACAGAAGATTTAAATGTATAGGCTCTATATTGGTAATCTCAAGGCAATAACTCACTATTGCACCGGCTGCCGAACCACGTCCGGGGCCAACCGGAATACCACGATCCCTTGCATATTTGATAAAATCCCAAACAATGAGAAAATAATCAACGTATCCCATTTTCTCAATGGTTGATAACTCATACTCCATTCTGTCCTGTAATTCTTTCGTTACCGGATTATATCTCTTCTTTAAGCCCTCTTCACACAATTTTCTAAGATAAGACTCTGATGTATATCCATCAGGAACCTCAAATTTAGGAAGCTTCTGTACGCCAAATTCTATTTCGACATTACATCTTGCCGCTATCTTTCCCGTATTATCTATTGCCTCCTTAGCATAAGGAAACAGTTTCTCCATTTCCTCCTGTGATTTCAAATAGTACTGTCCACCCTCATATCTCATCCTATTCGGATCATCAACAGTTTTGCCAGTCTGAATACACAAAAGAATATCATGTGCATCTGCATCTTCAGCGTTGACATAATGTATATCATTCGTTGCAACAAGTTCTATACCCGTCTCCTGATGCATACGCATCAAACCCTGATTGACGGTTTGTTGATCTGCTATTCCATGATCCTGTAATTCTAAATAGTAATTATCTTTTCCGAATATCTCTTGATGTTCAAGCGCCGCCTTTTTCGCCTCTTCATAAAACCCCTGGCGAAGCTTTACGGCAACTTCTCCCGCAAGACAGGCCGAAAGACATATAATGCCCTCATGAAATTCCCTGAGCACTTCTCTGTCAACTCTTGGCCTATAGTAGAAGCCTTCTGTAAATCCACGTGACACAATCTTCATCAAATTGTGATATCCGATATCATTTTCTGCAAGAAGAATTAAATGATAATAACGGTTTTCGCCCCTATCAGTTTCCCTGTCAAACCTTGAATCGGGTGCAACATACACCTCACACCCTATAATAGGTTTGATTCCCTGTTTCTTTGCTTCTTTATAAAAATCTATAACCCCATACATAACACCATGATCAGTTATGGCTATACTGTCCATCCCAAGCTCTTTAGTTTTTGCTATAAGCTCCGGAATCTTAGATGCTCCATCTAACAGACTATATTGTGTATGGACATGTAAATGTGTAAATGACATATATTATTCCCTCTCACCCTTTATATCTTCTCTCTACGGACTTCCTTAGTTAAAATTTCCTTCTTGATATATGCAAAAGTCTTCTCTTCTCCCTGCTCTGCGAGCATTGTCAGCATCTTTTCAAGAAGTGCGGCCGATTCCTTATGAAGAAGATATTTGCCCTTTCCCTTATTATAATAATCAAGCGGAAATCTGTCGGTATACTTATCACCATTATAATTACGACTTGCTGCTATTCTGTCGCAGAACATCTCTACCACATATTTTACCGGCATTTTACATCCGGTCATACATTCCTGTTCCAAATCATAATCGATCCAATATTCCAAATGATGCTTATTACGCCCCTTGTGATGCAGCCACGCCGAAGTATATCCCTTGTCTTCACGCTCTGCATTGTTAGGACTTCTGTTACCCTGATAATACTTAGCTCCCACCAGAAATTCCGTAGGGCCGTACTTTGAAAGGTCATGAAGTAAGCCTTGCTTGTACATTCCAAGCTTAAAACAATATTTCATTACAAGCCATTTATGATGATTGATCGTTTTTAAATGTGAAAGCCACTTCATAATATCAAAACCCCTATTCCTGCTTCGCAGTTACGATATATAATCAGATATTCGTTCGATTATGCTAGCATATCGAACTTCATGTCTGATTATATATCTACTGTAACCGTCAACATCCTGTAACTGTCCAAATAGCATCACGCATTCACTGCGAGATGCGTATAAAAATGTGTATTCTACGATACGACAGGCATATTAGGATGTGCGTAAGCACCATGCCTGTCGTACATCTATGAAGCATAGCTGAATAGATGTAACATCTTTATCAAAAATTCCAAAGTCCATATAACGGCACATTGAGTGTCCCTTTTGAAAAGCCCAGCTCCTCTAAAGATATCTTAATAGCCATATGATTCTTGTATCTCTCATTAAACACTTTCATACTCTGCGCTTTTCTGCGAATACGTGGTTCAACATCAACCGGAACAACATCTCCGTCATCCTCAAAAACAAAATCAATTCTTGCAGTTGCGCCCGATATCCAAAAATACAAATCTTTAACAGTTTTATTCATTGTAAGCTCCGATAAAACCAACTGTTCTAATAATGCGCCACCGAGATCATTGAACTCATCATTTCCCGACAGTACATCAGCATGACCTATTCCACACATAACTCTCAAAAGTCCATGGTCAAGATGATATAACTCAAAAGATTTTTCATCTATCTGTTCCTTAAGTGGTGATATTCCATCACGTATTCTGAATATTCTTCTGACAGCTCCTGTCTCAACTAACCAGTCTACTGACTTTTCATACTCCCTTGCTCTCGCTTTCTCATCAACATACTGATACATAAACTTACGGTTATCCTTCTTCATCTGAGCAGGAAAACTTTCCCATATCTTAGGAACTTTGACCGAATATGTTTTGGGTACGTCTTTCATGATATGTTCTTTGGTTCTTATGAGAAGAGCTTTCAATATTGCATCCACTCTGTTATAATCATGATTTTTGACATAATCAAGAACAACTATAGGCATGCCTCCAACAATATAAAACTCTCTCAACAGTTCAATTATTCTGTCTGATATCTCTGTTGCTACAGGCTCTAATTTCTGGTTTTCTATAAATTTACACAAATCCTGAGCTTTATTGGCAGTAAGGAATTCTTCAAATGTCATCGGATATAAAGTAAGATTATGGAAGCTATTCTCATAGAATACCTCTTTGGGTATCGCACCCATAGTAGATGAAATCATACAAATCGCAATATCAGGCTTCTGTTCTTTAACACTTACAATTGCATCTATTGCCTTAGAGCAGTATTGCGGCTCGTCAAATACAAACAAAGTATTACCCTCTTCAACTGTGCCCTCAACATATGTTGCCAGGGATGCCATCAATTTCCTCGCCTCTGTCTTGGAGCCTCTCTTAAACAGATAATGACTGTCCGTATCCTTTTCCAAATCAATATATATTAAATGTTTGAAAAAACCCTGTCCAAAATCAATCATTGTCCATGTCTTTCCAACCCCCTTTGCTCCCTTTAAGAACAATATCTTATCCTGAGCCTTTTCATACCATTCCATAAGATCATTCATTATAATTCTATACATAAGACTGCCCTCCCATGCTCATTTAATAAAACTATAATCTTTGTTTATTCTATCACAAAGCATCACATACTTCAAATCATATATTATGATTTAAGAACGCTACCACAACAAAAAGGAGAGTACAATGTACTCTCCCAAATATTGAATAGCAATATATATTATGATATGGGTGTCAATAGTACCTTTTGCCACCCAATGATATACGAGTTGCTACATTATTCGTAATTCCCGCAATTATACAAATACAAGACCCTCATCTTCATCCTCATCCTTACTGATAGACAACATACTGTTCTCTCCACCACCTGACATGAGAAGTGTAAGACCTATACGCTTGTTAGCACGTTCTCCTGTAGCTACATATATCTCACCTGATTCTACCAAAGTTAGCGCTATATCCAATGCCTGATCCTTAAATCTCATAAGCTCACGTCTATCTATAGAGCTTAACTTGAACAGATACTGGTTTCTATTACTGATCAACAGGATGCTGTACTTATTATTACCCGCTTTCTTTGTGATCATTCCTGATCCAACCATTCTCGAATTAGCAACAAGAATTTCGGCATTCTCTTCATCAGCATACTCTTTGTATAAGAGGTTGAATACCTTATTATACTCCTCATCACTGTCAACGCTTACTGGCATCTCGGCTACAGCAAACTCAATAGCTGAATCAGCGAATCTGATAGTACCACCCTCGTCATTAATAACAGCAGTACAACTCTTTGGTACAGAAAGTCTGAAGAACTTATTCTGAATAACCTTCTTGCCGTCACCCTCAACAGGATTCAAAAGCTCTTTGAACTTCTCTTCGATCATATGCATAGATGTAAGTGCATCAACATCTCCGGATTTAACTACATCCTTGAGTACCTCATACAATCTTTCCAGCTCAGGATTCAAGGTAGAATGCATTTCTAAGAGACTCTTAACGGCAGGTATTGAACCTTTTCTCGCCACATCGTAATAAAGGACCTCTTTCTCTCTATCTGAAACACCCTTAGATATCTTATTCTCTATAACTCTGAACAAATGCTCTTTGTTGAAATCTTCATAACCGGCTTCGTATGCTTTATAGAAGTAATCAAGACTCTTAATAGGTCCCTTGTAGCCTTCCTCTTTCTCCTTAGCTTCACAGTACACACCAAATTCGTAAGCAGCCTGAACACTTCCAAGTCCAATTGCTGTTGAAAATGCTGCTTCAATATCTCTCTTGCTTGCAAGATAGAACACTTGATCCTTCATATACATGGCAACCTTAAATGCTGTGTCAGCATTGCCATCTCTAACCTCCTGCTCCCAAGAATCTATTGTATACTGCAATTGATCCGGATCTCCAAGATCAACAATATCTTTAATATATGGTTCAGCTTCAAAGATACCATTCTCTATTGCACGCTTTAAGTATAACAGAGCCTTTTCTCCATCTCTTCTTCCATCATCAACAAGTCCGTAATAATAGAAACGTCCAAGATAGAAAGGAACTCTCTTATGTTTAAGACGATCGGCATTCTCATACCAATGCTTTGCTTCTTCATAGCTCTTAAGATGCTGCTCGTAAATGGTACCAATAAGGAAGGCAAGGTCAGGATCTTTATTAGAATCAAAGAGCTGTCTGGCATAGCTTATAGTCTTTTCTATATTTCTATAAGGGCTTTCCTCATCATAATACAACTCAATCAACAGATAACTTGCCTGTGTGCTGCCATTCTGTAAAGCTATTGTCGCATTCTTCATTGCATTCTCATAATCCTCTATGTTGTAGTAATACATAGCCTCATTATAATACTGAACCTCAGTCCTGTTAGCACTCTTATCAGAGAGAAGAGTAGGAATAACAAATGCAAACGAATTAGCAACCTCAAATATGATCTCATTATACTGTTCCATTATATCCATTGTTGAACATATGAAACGAATACATGCCCATCTGTTCTTCTGCTTAAACACAAATGATACAATACCCTTATCCATATCTTTGTGGTAGAATCTTGCTGAAATACCATTAGCATATTCTGTAACATATGGTGTTATATTGACATCACACTCATAAGCATCATTCATATAATAAAGGTAATCATCAATCTTACGTGTTGATTCCTTAGGAACAGACGTATATGTTACATAGATTGCGAAATCCGTATAAGTATGACTTGGTGCATAATATTCTTCGTCTGTATCAACATCAATACTCTTGATCCAGTCCTTAGGAAGCTTGTGAATATATCCGTCAACCTGATTATGCACATATGAATACTGATATTGAAGCTTGGTTGCATCATTAGCCTTGTAGTGAAATTCTACTCCTTTTGCCTTACGTTTCTCAGAGATTTCAGAATATATCTTGTCCATCTCTTCAAATGCAATACTGTCAGCATGAGTAGCATTATACTCTATTCTGTCAACTGCAGCTTTGGCCTTGGCATCACCCTTGTCAGCAAGTTTCTGATACCATGATTTTGCCTTGTCAACATCCGCAGGTATAATGAAGTCACCCTTTGTTCCGTCACTGTTGATACGATTAAGACCATTCTCATAGATATCTCCAAGTCTCATGTACGCCTGACTAACGCCTCTCTCTGCGGCTTTCTCCAAATATGAAACAGCCTTCGAATAGCTCTGGGCATCAAGCATCAAAAGACCTAATTTGTAGAACATATTCCCATCCTCTACAAACTGAATATATCTTTCATAATATTTGATTGCCTTATCTCTGTCTACCTGTGTTTTAATGTTACCGTACTTTCCGGTCTCATGAACTTCACCTAAAATCTTAAGTGCTTCACAGCCGTATTGCTCATACTGTGGTTCCATCATACCAATATCAGCTATCTGGTTAAATGCTTTGATAGCTTCCTCTGATATACCATGCTCAAGCAATTCTTTCGCTTTATTGTACTGTTTTTCAACATTATTACTCTGTGATTGTCCCTGCTTTCCCACAGCAGATCTAACAATCGGAATTTTATTGATTAAATTTGAAAATAAACCCATAATTCCTCCCCTGCTTCTCATCATTATTAGACTTTGATAAATACTGTTTCGGATTATATTAATAACGTTTCACAATAAAATCCAATTAAGTATATTTTATCACAGTATTCACCAAAGGGCAAGACAAGAACTGAAAAGCATCTCAATTCATTCTACATTTTTCAGATATGCAACAATATCATCAACTGCATTTTGTTCATCTGTTCCATCTGCAGTAACAGTTACTTCCACATCCTGAGCAAGACCAAGACTCATCATACCCATGATACTCTTCGCATTAATCTTCTTGTCTCCTGACTGAATAAATACCCTGCTTTCATACTGGCTGGCTTTCTGCACTAAAACTGCAACAGGCCTTGCCTCAGCATCCGCAGCTAAATTTACACACACAGTTTCACTCACCATTTCTGATTTCCTCCGCAATCCTACTTATTTTTCTTAATCTATGATTCACGCCCGACTTAGAAATGGGCGGATTCAACATAGTTCCCAAAAGAGCCAGATCAGCATCCGGCTCTGACATCCTAATTTCTGCCACCTGTCTTAGTGCAGGGCTTAGGCTTTTCAAACCCTTCGTCTTCTCTATATATTCTATATCTGATATTACACGCATTGCAGCGCTTACAGTCTTCTTAATATTAGCAGTCTCACAATTGACCCTGCGGTTAATGTCGTTGCGCATATCCTTAAGTATGCGGACATTTTCCATATCCATCAGGCTCACATACGCCTCCATTATATTAAGCATATCAACTATCATAGAGCCTTCCTTAAGATACACAACGTAATACTTCTTGCGTTTGACTATCTTCGCGTCAAGGGAAAATCCAATTATTACATTCCTTATGACTTCTGCCATCTCTTTAGTCCTGGCAACTATCTCAAAATGATATGCCTTATTAGGATCATTTACCGAACCGGCAGCGACAAAAAATCCACGAATAAATGCTTTCTTACAACAATCCTTGTATATGACCTGCTTTGGAAAATGACAATTTTGAAGAGATATTCCATGTGACGATACATATAATATATCATTGTCTATGAGATTATCCAAAAGTTCATCCTCATCAAGCCAGTCCTCTTCCATAAAATCTATATAATCGGAAAGCTTAAGCGTCATCAAAACCTTTTCTGTCATATCCCCATGTTCAATTACTATATATTTGGAATGCACCTCATATTGTATCTCATTATCAAACAGAACATCTATGAGTCTGCATATCTTGTCACTTATTGCTTTATTATCAGGATATAATTCAAGCAAAACACTGTCATCCTTAAAGACAACCTCGCCGGTAGCCAAAACAAGTGCCAACAATTCAGCTATCATACAATGTCTGGCATGATTCTCATGCTTAGCAATCTCTTCTTTGACTTTGGTTGAAAACGACATTTCATCACACCTTCATATATATCATACACCTACCGACACTTCAGCCTTTTCTAACTGAATCCTTATGAATATCTCTATGATCAACCTTAACACTATATGGTGTAGGCTCTAACTCTTTGTAGATTCCGTTTGCAAGTGTTACCGATCTGTGTTTACCACCTGTGCATCCAACAGCTATCACCAAACCATTCTTTCCCTCTTTAATATAATTGGGAATCAAAAATTCCAAAAGATCTACTGTCTTATTAAGAAATTCTTTTGCAACATCAAACTGCATAACAAAATCTCTTATCGGCTCATCATTGCCTGTGTAAGGACGAAGCTCCAAATCATAGTACGGATTAGGAAGAAATCTGACATCAAGCACAAGATCTGCGTCTCTTGGTATACCGTATTTGAATCCAAATGATACAACATTTACAATAAAATTACTATATTCTGAATTACCAAGAAATATCTTGTCAAGTTCCGCCTTAAGTTCCCTTGTAAGCAGGCTCGTAGTATCTATGATATAGTCTGCTTCTTTTCTTAAGAAAGCTATACGACTTCTCTCAGTCTTAATACCATCCTCAACCCTTCCATCTCTTGCAAGCGGATGATTTCTTCTTGTTTCCTTATACCTCTTGATCAATACATCATCATTCGAATCTAAAAATAATATTTCATAATTATAATCTGAAGCTTTAAGCTTCTCGAGCGATTTAGACAGCAGCTCGAGATACACCCCACTTCTTATATCTACTCCTATCGCGACGTTATCAATGTCGTTATCCTTGTCATAAGCAATCTCTGCAAAGCGATCTATCAACTGGATTGGAAGATTGTCCACACAAAAATAACCCATATCTTCTAACGTTTTAAGCGTTGTACTTTTTCCGGCACCACTCATGCCCGTCACAATCACAAATCTCATATACCCCTGCCTCTATCCGTATCAAAAATCACCGACAATCCTTACTTCAGGTGAAAGCTCTACACCAAACTGCGTATATACTGTCTTTTGGACATGCTCGATCAACTTAAGTACATCCTCTGCACTGGCATTGCCTTTATTGATTACAAAGCCACAATGTTTTTCAGAAACGCAAGCATCCCCAACACAATATCCGGCAAGCCCTGCATCCATAATAAGCTTCCCTGCATAATAACCCTCCGGCCGTTTAAAGGTTGACCCTGCACTTGGATATTCAAGCGGCTGCTTTGTTTTTCTTGCAAGCGCAAGCTCCTTCATCTTATCAGAGATTTCCGAAGCATTACCCTTTTTTAACTTAAGTGTTGCCCCAATAACAATATAATCTTCATCTTCAACTATACTATGTCTATACGAAAAATCCATCTCATCACCGGTTTTTTCAACAAGATTTCCATCATAATCCATGAGCGAAACCTTTTCTACAATATCTTTCATCTCTCCGCCGTATGCACCGGCATTCATCATCACAGCACCACCAAGTGTACCCGGTATTCCCGAAGCAAATTCAAAACCTGTAAGTCCTGCATCTCTTATATCCTGACCAAGTTTATTGAGCATAACTCCGGATTGAGCCTTAACAGTCTCACCTTCGATAGAATACTTTGCAAAATTCTTATATAGTGAAATCACCACCCCGGTAATTCCCTTATCACTCACCAATATATTACTTCCATGTCCTAGCAGAAAAAATGGAGTTTTAAAAGCTCTACAGGAAGCAATAACCTGTGACAATTCTTCAACATCCATAGGCATTACAAAATAATCGGCAGGCCCGCCAATTCTAAATGTAGTATGTTTTGACATTAGTTCATCAGTCAGTACATTATCTTCACCAACTATACGATACAATTCATTTAATAAATTCTGATTCATTTCAAACCTACCACTCAATGTAAATTCTATATAATAATGAAACAAACAAAAATGCACAGAATTAAACTATTTCCGCAACTTACATAATTATATGCTAAAGAGAATTATAAAATCAATATAATAAGTCACGAAAAAAAAGGGGAGAAACTCTCCCCTTTCGTCTTTTTTACCAATCAGCTTTGTTTATTTTGTAAGAATTGCCTCAGCACATCCATAGATACCTGCGTCATTACCCAACGTTGCCAATACAAACTTAGTATTCTTGCATGCGTGGAAAACGTACTGCTGATAATATTTTGCTGTAGTCTCAAGCAAAATTTCACCTGCACGAGACACACCACCACCGATAACAAATGCCTCAGGATCACAAACGCATGCTATACTTGCCAATGCCTTACCGAGAGTCTTTCCATGATCCTCAACCAGTTCTAATGCAAGTTCATCTCCCTCTTTGGCTGCGTCAAATATCTCTTTGGCTGATATATACTGAACATTCCTAAGTTTAGATGGTCTTTCTGTATTGTTAAGAGCTCTCTCTGCCAATCTGGTAATACCTGTTGCTGATGCATACTGCTCAAGGCAGCCCTTCTTACCGCATCCACAAGACTCTGTTTCTGAATCATTGACACATATATGACCAATCTCGCCACCGGCACCATTCTCACCATAGAGCATCTTCCCATGCATGATAATTCCGCCGCCTACTCCTGTTCCAAGTGTTACCATTACAATTGACGAAAAACCTTTTCCGCCTCCCTGCCACATCTCACCAAGAGAAGCCATATTAGCATCATTACCTACTTTACATTGAAGTCCCGTAATACTCTCAAACTCTTCTTCAACGTTAAACACTCCCCATCCAAGATTAACGCATCGAAGTACTGTTCCGTCATCCTTCACCGGTCCCGGAACTCCTATCCCGGCTCCTGCGACCTCGTCCTTGGAAATACCCTTCTCTTTCATCTTCTCTTCAATTGATGTTGCTACATCCGGAAGAATAAAACGTCCTCCTTCGTCCTTTCTTGTTGGGATCTCCCACTTATCGAGCATCTCACCTTCCACTGTAAAAAGACCAAGTTTAACCGTGGTTCCTCCTATGTCTACACCAAATACATACATGTTCATAATATCCTCCTTAGTCATCTTGTTATATGTATATCATTTTTTCTGCCATTGTTGGGTAACTCTATTATACATTTCCTGTGCCGCATTATACCCCATCTCTTTCTGGCGATGATTAACTGCTGCCGACTCAACTATAACCGCTACATTTCTTCCCGGCCGAATCGGGATATTATATGTAACTACTTTATTGCCAAGGTATTCCGAATAATGATCATCTAAGCCCATTCTGTCATAATTAGATTCTTTGCTCCATTCCTCCAAATTGATAACCATATCAATACTCTGAGTCATCTTAACGCACTCAAATCCGAACAAGGCTTTAACATCAATTATTCCTATACCTCTAAGTTCAATGAAATGTCTTGTTATCTCAGGAGAAGTACCAACCAGAGTATCGTCAGAGACCTTCTTGATCTCTACTACATCATCCGACACAAGTCGATGTCCTCTTTTGATAAGCTCTAATGCCGCCTCTGACTTTCCGATTCCGCTCTCTCCTGTAATAAGCACACCAACACCATAGACATCTACAAGTACCGCATGAATAGAAATTCTTGGTGCTAATTCCACATGAAGCCATCTAACCGTCTCATGTACAAAAGCCGAAGTTGTAGCCTCTGTAGTAAGAACCGGTATACCGTATTTGCGTCCAACTTCAATGATAAAGTCCTGTGGCTCTAATCCTCTGCAAAACACGAGACACGGAAAATTGTGTTGAAACAGCTTATCAAATATCTCCGCACGCTTGTCCTCATCTTCCATACTGGTTATATATGCATGCTCGACATTACCGCATATCTGAATACGATTCTCATCAAAGTGTTCAAAGAAACCTGACAACTGTACCGCCGGTCTATTAATATCCGGATCAGTTATCAATATCTCATCTGTATTAATCTCCGGTAAATGATTAACAAGATTCATCTTTTCAATTAATTGTGTCAAGGTTATCGAATACATTATCTCTCCTTTCCTCTAATGCAATCCTCAACCATTCCATTGTATCACAAAAGTATGCATATGTCACTATGTGAAAAAGAATGAATTAATATAAATTTATTGGGCAATTATCTCCTTTACCGCAGTGAAGCTGCCATACAACTTCTTCTTTCCTGATTTCCTATACGGTCTCATCTTAATATAATATACTCCCGGTGCCAACTGTTTACTGCATGAGGTCTTAGAGCTATTATTGATCGCTGCAAGTTTGATATATTTCCCGTCTGGTGCCGCAGCGTAATATACTTCATAACCGGCAGCATTAGAGTTCTTTTTCCAGCTGACCTTAACAGTACCGTCATAGCCCACATTAAATCCTTTTATCTTCTGAGGACCTACCGTAACCTTGCACTTTAAGGTTTTTTTATTAGAACCGCCGATAAATGTTCCTGAAATAGTGGTTGTACCATATTTCTTACCTTTCACCTTCCCGGCAATATTTACAGAAGCTATACTGCTGTTTGAAGATTTCCATGTAACCTTTCTGTGAACATGCTCTGCCACAAGAAGCTTAAGTCCCTGGCTGTCACCCTTAGACACTCCGAGATTAGAACTGCTTAAGTGGAAGTTAGATTTTGTCTGTGTAGCATCAGTGTATGCCTTAATTCTAATATTCGCCTTCATCAAACCACTGTTGGTATTAATCCCCTTGCCAAGATCTTTCCAGCTGCCTTGAACTTTAATAAATGATTGATTTTTAGCAGAAGCAGATATAAATCTTATCCAGTCATTATTGGGATTCAAATATGATGTATCAACACCGACATATGCATTGGCTCCACTTATTGTTTTAAGTTTAATAACAACAGAAAAGTATTCGCCCGCCGTTAAGGAAACCGGTTCGGGAAGTTCTATCATCTGGTATCCTGCTTCCGTCAGAGTTCCTTTGACAGTGGTGGTAAACGCCTTAGTTCCGGCAGTAGGCTTAGATGCTTTTGAAAGTCCTGTATAAATCTGTAGTTCATAATTTGTCCCAGTACTTAAAGTAAATATACTGACTGCTTTGAGCTCCTCATTATTACCTCCTGCTCCTTTAGCCTTAAAAACATTGGCATACCACTCCGCAGAATTATATGCATAAGCAGGGTTACCCGAGCCATCATACTGATAGCAGTTATTGTACATCGATGTCTTAGGTATCATCTCAAAGGACATTAGTTCAGCTAAAGACTTGTCCTCATATGAAATATAGAAATAACCATCATTACCGAAGGCCTTACCATAACTGTTCTTGATTATCCACGCTCCGTCACGGGATGGCTTCCTTGTAAAATTATCCTTTGAATAACTGTCATCCCAACCTACAATAGTTATCGCATGATTGGCACTGCTAATCGGTGTATAGTAAGAAGCCTTACTCTTATCATAATATGATGCAGAAAAATACATCCCGGCAGCAACCGCTCCATGTTCCTTAATTGCACCCTTAACCTTATCTATTGTTGCATTCAGATTTGCCGAGTTATAATTATAAATATATACTGTCTTAACCGCATAATCTCCCTGATAACACAAAGATTCCGAAGGTATGGACAAATATGGAGACTGACTTTCTGTATGAATGCCCGCACCTGTGTAAAGAGCAATACCTGTGCCCTGAAGAGTTCCTGACGCAGTAAGATAATCATATCCACTCCTTGCGATCATATTGTAATCACCTTTTGTATAACCAAGTGTATCCGTCTGTCTGTTATAGAAAAAATATGCAATGGAGTTTTCGGAAATATCAATATCCTTTCCTGCATAGCCGTTCTTAATAAGATTAGCCTCTATAACTGCAGCTGAGGCAAATGACCAGCAGGTCTCATAATTTCCCTGATCCTTGACAGGTGTTATCCAGCCTTGTTTTCTGCTATCAAAAGAGCTTTCATAAGCCCCCATCTTATTAATCGCAGGAACACTATCCTCGTCATGAATAATCGCAGGTGTTATCCAGTCATCAGAGGTGATATATTCATCCCGCACTACCTGTTTTGCATTGACAAATGCCGGATTACATACAACACCTATCCCGGTTATTATCATAATACCCAGAAAAATATAATGCATAATGCCTGTCTTTTTCCCGGTCTTCATCCCTACATGTTTTTTTCTCATAAATTCACTCCATTCATATTTCGGTATCAAGTTCTACAATCGTTTCTCTATCTCTGAAATGACTGTTCTTAAGGCTTTGATCCTGGCGTATTTTTTGTCATTAGATTCCAACACATACCACGGCGCATATGTAGTATTGGTTTTTTCCAACATCTCATTAATGGCATCCTCATAGAGATCCCATTTTTCCCTGTTACGCCAATCTTCATCAGTTATCTTCCACTGTTTTTCAGGTGTATTCTGTCTAAGTGTAAATCTTTCAAGCTGTGTATCCTTATCGATCTGTACCCAGAATTTTATCACTATAGCGCCCCAATCCGCAAGCTCTTTCTCAAACTCGTTGATTTCATAATAAGCTCTCTGCCAGTCATTCTCGCTGCAAAAACCTTCAAGACGTTCAACCATCACCCTTCCATACCAGGTACGGTCAAATATTGCAACATGTCCATCTTTGGGAAGCCTTGTCCAGAATCTCCAGAGATAATGTCTGGCCTTCTCATGTGGCTCCGGACTTGCTATAGGGTGAACCTCATAACCTCTTGGGTCTAAGGCAGAAGCAATACGTTTGATATTGCCTCCTTTGCCGGCTGCATCCCAACCCTCATATGCAATAATAACAGGAATCTTTCTCTTATATATTTCATTATGCAGCTGTCTAAGTCTTCTCTGGCATGCCTTAAGTTCAAGCTTATAGGCTTCATCCGTCATCTTCTTATCATCAAGAGGAATATCCGCAAGCTTTGCCATAGGCTTTGTCGGAAACGTATTCTGCAATACTGGAACAGCTTTTGAATAATTCATAAGCGCTGTGTCGATACCTGACAAAAGCAGCTCTAACATCTGAAGCTCAGCCCATTTCTTATCAGTAGATGAAATCAGATACCAAGGTGCATTAGGCTGATTGGTCTCCTCAAGATATTCATCAAATACCTTCTTACACTCATCATATTTTTCATTCTGTCGTATATCCTTCTTAGATACTCTCCATTTAGTGTTCTTGTCAGCAAGAAGGATCTCCATACGTTTTTTCTGTTCTTTCTTTCCGATATGGAAGAAGAATTTCATAACCAGATACCCATTGTCTGTTAATTGTCTCTCAAACCTCTTGATGCTGTTGATTCTTTCCTTGTACTGCTTTTTCTTAAGCTTACCTGACATATAATCACCTGTCACCTCATCCATCCATCCTCCCTCAAAGAACACGAGCTGTCCCGCTGCCGGAATCCTGACAAAATGTCTATACAGAAACGGCTTTCTCTTCTCTTCATCCGTCGGCTCCTCCATAACGGCAACCTTGAAAAATCTCGGATCAAGATTACGGATTATTTTCCCGAGCACACTTCCTTTACCTGCCGCGCCCCATCCTTCTAAAACAACCAATACCGGAAGTTTTTTTTCCTTAATCTCGACCTGCTTTGACGCAAGCTTTGCCCTTGCCTCATCCAATCTCTTATCAAGTTCTTCATCTTGTAACTTTTCGCCTCTGGTCCATTCCTTTAACATTTGTACCCACTCCTTTCTCCACGAAACTACTTATATCTATTCAGCTATGCTTCATTGATACGCAAAAGGCTCAGTGCTGATGCACATTCCAGTATGCCTGTCGCATCGTAAAATATACATTTATCTACGAATCTCACAGTAAATGCGAGCTTCTACCTGAACAGTTACAACTACTTCTTCTTTCTTAGGCTGTGATAAACGCTTCCCTTGTTAAGCTTGTAACCCCTATACTTTGCAAGTTCAGAAACTGTCACAAGCTGATAACCCTTCTTCTTAAGTTGAGGTATAAGATAAAGTGCCGCTCTTTTAGTAGGCTCATGAATATCATGCATAAGAACTATATCCCCATCTTTAACTTTGTTCATAACACACGATATTGTCTTGTCAGTATTCCTTGTCTTCCAATCCAAAGTATCAACAGACCACAAAATGATAGGCTTACCAACGGCACTACTAACTGTTTTACTCGTGCTTCCATATGGACAACGCATGATTACAGAATTACTCCCTGTTATCTTCTTAATCCTTGCATCCGTATCCGACATCTGTTTAGCTACGCCTTGTGCAGACAGTTGTGCAAGATTAGCGTGATTATATGAATGATTACCGATCTCACAGCCTATCTTATATGCATTCTTAACAGCACTTTTATAACTATTTAAATTACTGCCTACAACAAAAAATGTTGCTCTGGCATCATTTTTCTTAAGGCAGTCAACTATCTCCTGAGTATATCTTCCGGGACCGTCATCAAACGTAAGTGCCACCATCTTCTTATTCGGATCTATCGTATTGGCAGTCACAGTATGGACCTTACTTTCCTTTTCAATTACATTTCCATTAGAAAGATTAACGATATATGAAACCTTGTATTTGTATGTCTTACCCTTTCTAACGCTGTCGTCCAAATATTTCTTCTTAGAAGTTTCACTTAATTTTATATATTTACCTGAAGTATTTTTCCTGTAAATAACATATTTACGGGCCGCAGGCACCTCCTTCCATGTAAGCTTGATCTTATTCTTATCAGTAAATGAAGATGCAACCTCAAAACTTTGCGGCTCCATAAAATAATATGCTACCTCTGATGGTGTTGAAACCTTAGCTTCATCCTCACTCACAGCAGTCACATAATACTCGTAAAGGTTGCCGGCTTCTACATCCTTATCTTTATATGAAAGCTTCTTAGTATCTCCTGTCAATTCGAATTCTTCATCTGAATCATCCTCGCTCGTTGTAGCCTTACGATAAATGTGATACTTATAAGCACCTTCTACCTTGTCCCACGAAAGCTTGACGTACTTTTTCTCCTTAACAGTCTTAACATTCATAGGAGAAGTTAATATACCTGTATCCGTAACAGCTGTTTCCGTTGTGTTTGCATTGTCAACCGCAACAGACTCAGTGGTATTGACGTTTTGAGCCTCATTAGAGCTATTATTATCCGTAACCGTAACTGCATTCATTGCATATACATATAAACTATTACAATTGAACACTGCCAAAAAGAATAATAACAATGTTATTGTTACTACAATTCTTGTTGCAACGTCTAAAAACTTATAATTATTCATCCTATTCATCTTAGTCACTCCTTGATGTTAATATTCTTTAATACCAAACGACTATGCCAAGCTCATCTGTCGCCCTTTGGGCTCGGATTACTGTGTATACTTCAAACTAGGCTCGCACACTCGCCAAGGTCTCAGGTATCGCTAAGCGTCGCTGTATACAGAAAGTTACCCAATCAGCCTTCGCCTTATGGCTTGCCTAGCTCTGCATACTTCGAACTATGCGTACTAAAGTACGCTAAGGTCTCAGGTATCTTGGACTTTCATGGTAAGTATAACACGAACATCCTAGAATATCTAGATAATTTGACAATAAAGATTACTAACATTTTTTTCATTTTTTTCTTGATACTTACGTTTTCGATTGTTATACTATATTCGCTAATGTGATTAAAAACTCATTTAATCATTCGGCATTATTAATTACATATAATCTAATCCGGTAATTGCGAAACCCATTGAAACATGTATATATGGTGTACAATTACCTAATAACCTCATCAAGATAAAGGAGAATATCATGGGCGGATTTTTTGGAGTAGTATCTAAGGAAGATTGCGTATTCGATCTGTTCTTTGGAACAGATTACCACTCTCATTTAGGAACAAGAAGAGGCGGCATGGCCGTGTATGGCAAGAACGGATTTAACCGTGCAATACACAATATTGAAAAAGCCCCATTTCGTACAAAATTTGATAAAGACATACATGAAATGGAAGGCAATATGGGAATCGGCTGTATATCTGATTATGAGCCACAGCCTTTAATTGTAAGATCTCACCACGGCACTTACGCTATCACAACTGTGAGTAAGATCAACAACACTAATGAAATTGTCGAGAAGCTTTTTAACGATGGAAACTCACACTTCTTAGAAATGAGCGGCGGCGATATCAATCCGACCGAGCTTGTGGCCGCCATAATCAATCAGAAAGAGAATATAATAGATGGTATCAATTATGCCTTAAACTTAATCGATGGCTCGCTTACTCTCATGTTGCTTACTCCTAAGGGAATATATGGGGCAAGAGACAGATACGGCCGTACCCCATTGGTTATTGGCAAAAAAGAGGAGGCTTTCTGTCTTACATTTGAAGATTTTGCATATCGCAATCTCGGATATGAGAATTACAAAGAATTAGGTCCCGGAGAAATTGTCGTTGTCGATACAGAAGGTGTAAGGACATTGGTTCAACCGGGTAAAAATATGAAAATATGTACCTTCCTTTGGGTTTATTACGGATATCCTTCAAGCTCATACGAAGGAATAAGTGTTGAGAAAATGAGATATAACTGTGGTGCATGTCTTGCAAAACGTGACAATGTCAAACCCGACATAGTAGCCGGTGTTCCGGACTCCGGAACCGCTCATGCAGTTGGGTATTCTAACGCTTCCGGTATCCCGTTTTCAAGACCGTTCATCAAATACACACCAACCTGGCCGAGATCATTTATGCCGACTATCCAGAGCAAGCGTAATCTGATCGCAAAAATGAAACTCTTACCTGTTCATGATCTTATTAAAGATAAGAGTCTTCTTCTTATAGATGATTCGATCGTAAGAGGAACTCAGCTTAGAGAAACAACGGAATTCCTGTATCAGAGCGGTGCAAAAGAGGTACATATCAGACCTGCCTGTCCTCCACTTCTTTACGGTTGTAAGTACTTAAACTTTTCACGTTCATCATCTGAGATGGATCTTATCACGAGAAGAGTTATCGCAAAACTTGAAGGAACAGAGGACGTATCAGATGAAGTATTAAAACAATACGCTGATCCCGAATCAGAAAAGTATGAACAGATGCTGGAGGAAATTAGAAAAGAACTCAATTTCACCTCTCTTCGTTACAACAGATTAGATGACATGCTAGGGTCTGTCGGTATCCCTGTAGAAAATCTGTGTACATATTGCTGGGACGGAC
>CAMHMG010000004.1 GCA_946186175.1 uncultured Clostridia bacterium
ATTTAACAAATGATTTGTTAGAGATTCTTGAAGCATTTGAAAAAATATACACAACAGATGATATAGAGGCATTGCCGGAAGGAGAAAGAGCAGAACTAATTGACGGAAAGATATATTATATGGCGGCACCAAATACAAGACACCAAAGGCTTGTTGGAGATTTTTATTATAAAATAAGGCAGTATATTGATTCAAAAAACGGTGACTGCGAGGTTTTTCCTGCCCCATTTGCGGTATATATCAACAAAGATAAGAGTAATTATGTTGAACCGGATATATCTGTGATATGTGACAAGAACAAATTGACCGATAAGGGATGTATGGGTGCCCCGGACTGGGTTATAGAGATTGTGTCGGCATCAAGCAGGACAATGGACTATTATCGGAAACTCTTTAAGTATACTAATTCCGGAGTTAGAGAATATTGGATCGTTGACCCGGAAAAAGAACGTGTTACAGTATATGATGTGGTAAATCAGGAGATGACAGAGTATTCTTTTGGGGATGAGATATCTGCCGGAATATATGAGGATTTTACAATTAAGGTCGAATGAGTAATATATAAGGTGCAGAGTGATTCCTGCACCTTATTATATAATTATCTGATTTCCAAATCTTCAGTTGGTATTCTATTTCGGCATCTTTGTCTTCAGCTTTCTTGAGACGTTGAATATTGACAAATTCTAAAATGATCAAATCTTTGAATTCTTGTTCATTCATGACGCATACCTCCTATCTTTTATCTTTGTATAATAATTATATTTCTTTTTATAATAACTGTAAACATTGAAATAACACAATTTTTTATGATTTTCTTTGATTTTTCACAAAGATATCATATTATGTATAGATTGTTAAAAATGTGATATATAATGTTTGGAGGTGTGATATGGCAATCAGTATTTTATTAGCAGATGATGACGACCTGCTAAGAGATCTTGTTAAGGATGTCTTAGAAGAGGAAGGATATATTGTATATGAAGCAGGAGACGGTGATACAGCAATAGATATATTTTGGGAACATCAGGATATTTCATTGGCGGTTCTTGACATAATGATGCCGGGTAGTGATGGTATGGAGGTGTTGAAGGAAATAAGAAATAAATCCGATATGCCAGTTATTATGTTAACTGCATTAGGCGATTCTGCCAGTGAACTTCAAGCATTAAAGAGCGGAGCTAATGATTATGTTAACAAACCGTTTCACTATGATATATTAGTGGAGAGAATCAAGAATCTTTTGAAGTTAACTAATGCAGATAATCTTGGAACAATCGAATTAGGTTTGTTAAAGGTTAATCTGCCGGGTCACAAGGTGTTTGTCAATGATGAAGAGATAGTATTGAATAATAAGGAATACCAGCTCCTTGATCTATTGATACATAATGAGAAGATTGTATTGTCGAGAGAGACAATACTTGACAGAATATGGGGATATGATTATGAGGGAGATATCAGAACAATTGATACACATATTAAGATGTTAAGGGCAAAGCTCTCTGATGCAGGTAACTATATAAGAACTGTTCGCGGTACCGGATATTGTTTTGAAGTAGAAGATGCGTAGGAAAATGTAAATTCTACGATACGACAGGCATACTGGAAGGTGCTTAAGCACTAAGTCTTTCGTGTACCTGTGAAGCATAGCTGAATAGATACTCATAATGTGTTAATGAAAGTCAGGAATATGTATGAAGAAATCAATAAAAATGAAATTTACAATAATCGGATCAGGAATGATTGTGGGTTTTATAATAATTAATATAATTTTAACGTATCTTTTTATGATTCCGTTTTCTGTAAGTATAACGCAAAAACAGCTTAACAAGATCGCAATGCAGATTGAAAAGCATAATATGCATGATGAAGAGGAGTTTCAGGACTATTTAGATCAGATTGAGGAGGACATGAATACACGGATCACTATAGTTGATAACGAGGGAACAATTCTTTTCACAACATGGAATAAAAAAAATAATAATGTTAAGCTCGATGTGAATAATTTAACAGGAAGTCTGTTCTATGATAATAAAAAAATACTTGATGAAGGAAAAGTTGTTTCTACCAGCAGTAAAAGAGATGAAGGACCTAATAACCAGATCAGAATAATGATACTCAGACGTATAGGAGATGAGAGATATATATTCATTTCAAGGTCATATCGAAGTCTTCAAAATACCATGCAGTCTGCCATACTTTTTGAATTGGTATCAGGTTGCATAATCCTTATACTTGGTCTTATATTAGTTCAGAGATGGAGCTATTATTTTGTTACTCCGATTGAGCAGATAACACATGCTGCAGAGCATATCGCAGATCTTGAGTTTGATAATAAGGTTGATGTAAAGACTGAGGATGAATTGGGACAGCTTGCAAAGGCGATCAACAGAATGTCAGATCACTTAGAAGCTAATGTTGACCAGTTACAAAATGATATAGAGAATAGGAAAAAGCTTGTCAGAAATCTTTCTCATGAAATCAAATCACCGATAGCTGTTATTATGGGATATGCTGATCGTATGAAAGCGGTAATATCCAAGAATCCGGAAAAAGCAGTGGGATACTGTGAGATAATATCTGACGAGAGTGCAAGAGTTGACACCATTGTCAAGGAGATGCTTGATTTTTCTAAATTAGAACAAGATTATGGAGAGCCATCTAAGGAAAAGATTTATGTAAAAGACCTGTTTGGAGATATAAGAAAGCGTTTTTATCAGGAGAATCGTGAAAAAGAAATATCATTACCGGATGGTAGCGGTGATAAGCTTAAGATAGTATATGAAGACGATTATAACAGTGAAGATTTCATATATGCTGATTATGTAATGATGGAACGTGCTATATATAATCTGATAAGAAATGCCGTAACGTATGTTACCGGTAATCCTCCTATAATTAGAGTAACCGGGGAAAAGAATGGAGACTACTACGAGGTAAGGGTGTTTAATTCGGGAAGTATAATACCGGAAGAGGACAGGAAGTCAATATGGGAGCCTTTTAGTAAGGTTGACAAGGTCCGAGGCAGAGCAAAGAAGGGATATGGTTTGGGCCTTTCCATAGTAAGGGAGATCATAGAAAAACACAATGGTTATTACAGTGTTAATAATGTCAATGAAGGTGTGGAGTTTGTGATTGCTATACGGTCCGTAAAGAGTATAGATTAATTTTTTCAATATATGGCGTTTTTTTAACTTTAGTATCACAATATACTGATAATCTGATACCGTTCCGGTCATGGAACGGTATTTTTACTATGTTTCATATAAAGCTAAGTGTAGTTAATAAATACATTGATCAGAAGTGGGAAAACATATGAATTTAAAAAGTATCAAGTACAGATTAGAAAATTTTCAACCGGGTGTGGTAGTCATACCCTACAATAAGTTTGAGACAGATGTAATGAGGTATAAAGAGAAATACAGAGGGAGAAGGTACGGTTCTAATATCAGACAGCGGGATGATTATTCTTTTATTTCACGTTGCAGAGATAAGGTTATTGAAGAATATCTCTATAGTGGGAAATACACTTTCCATAGAATTGGCGTTATCATCAATCCTTTTCGTTTTGCACCAAAATCAGCTGTGCTTTTATTTCATTACCCTGATGAAGTACGTGTTGAATTGAGACTAATGAGTGGACAGGGTAATACCATATATACGGATGATATTGCGCTTAAGGATTATCACCGTATTTCCGTAACCGGTCTTGAAAATGGGAAAAATGATATAGCACTGTCATTATATGACAAAGACGGGAACTATCTTATAAACAGGTCGATATTTGTTTACATCAATAATGTTGATGACGTCTCTGCCAATCCAATTGTAAAATCAGAGTTAAAAATGCAAAGCGCTTATAAGAACATATTTGTGACAGGGGGAAACGTTGATCCGTTTATAATTAACTCTAACGGATCCTTGTTCCATGTCAATCATCTTGCCGATATGAAGACTGCATATTACGGTGTTTATCCCTTTGCGCCCGGAAGATTTTTGTGGCCTGTAAGAAGGGTTAACGCTCCGTCATTTTCTAATCCTCATTCGGCGCTTTTTTATGAAATGGACTTCATGGGAAGAATATATAAGACGTATCATTTCAAAAAAGGAATACATCATTTTGTTCATCTTATGCCTAATGGGAATTTTGTAACATTTAGTAATTCTATGGAAGCATATGGAGGGCAGATAGAAGAAGGACATATGGAGGATATCATTGTTGAGATAGACAGACAGACCGGTCGTACTGTGAAAACAGTCTACCTTAAGGATATATTTGGTACAAAATTTGCAGATATGGTAGATTGGGTGCACGGTAATTCCTTAGAGTATGATGAGGAAGAGGATACGATGCTCATATGTATGAGGAATATTCATACTGTAGCGAAGATTGCATGGTCAAGTGGTGAGCTGATATGGTTCCTGTCTGTTCCTGACATGTGGAAGGATACGGAGATTAAGGATAAGCTGTTAAAACCTGTCGGAGATATCGATTATAGCTTTCAGGCCCATGCGGCGTATGAGATCAAGGAATTTCGGGGAAGAAAGAACGGACTATCATGTTACCTTGTATATGATAATCACAGACTTAACAGAAGACCGTTAGACGGATATGAAGAAGACGGACATTCTTATATCAATATATATGCAGTTAATGAACATGAAATGACTGTGCGGCATATTAAGCATCTACAGATCGATATGTCTATAGTAAGGTCTAATGCCAGATATGATGCCGGATCAGGACATATATTCAATATGGCAGGCTGTGCGTGGCGTGAGGTTGTCGGATATCGAGGAAAGATTGAAGAATACGATTATGAAACAGAGAAATTATATAACAGATGGTACATAAAGGATGACTTCTTCTCGGCATATCCGTTCAAATGGAAAAGTGACGATTATAACAAGCCTTTGGGAGAAATCAAGGATGCTGTATATGAATGTGGTGATGCAGATGAATTCATTCCTGTTCCGATAGCGGATATAGATAACATACTTCATCTTGACCAAATGCTTGATCAAAAGGCGGCTAATGAGTTTGAGACGGCTGATGAGATGTATTTCAGAAAACCGTTCTTAGAAGAGGGGTATTTGTATTATTGTACAGATGATCACAGCATTGATGCGGTTATTCTTAAGGGTGATGAGACTAATTATATTCATGATTATACCGATACATGGCAGGCAGAGGAGAAACATAAAAGTCAGAAATATCATTGTGTCTTATCCTTAAAGCCCCTTAAGTCCGGACATTATGAAATAATGGTTTTGGTTTCCGGAGAGATTTTATATACAGGTTGTTATATAGATATATAAAATATCATAAATGTCAAAAGTCATAACTGTTATGTACTTCTGACAACTACTTTATAGGATGTATGTTTTGTAAATTTATACATGGATAAAATTTCGAGGAGGCATGAATACTAATGAATCATTTGGAAGTGCTTGAGGCAGAAGCAATATATATTATGCGGGAGGTTGCTGCAGAATGTGAGAAACCGGTAATGCTGTATTCAATCGGCAAAGACAGTTCGGTCATGCTGCATATAGCATTAAAGGCGTTCTATCCTGAGAAACCGCCGTTTCCGTTTATGCACATAGACACAACATGGAAGTTTAAAGAAATGATAGAGTTTCGTGACAGGGTGGCAGAAAAATACGGCATAGAGATGCTTGTATATACTAATGAAGATGGTGTGAGCAAAGGGATTAATCCTTTCGATCACGGTTCCGCTTATACCGATATCATGAAAACGCAGGCGCTAAGGCAGGCTCTTAATAAATATGGATTTACGGCAGCCTTTGGCGGTGGCAGGCGTGATGAGGAGAAATCGAGGGCTAAGGAAAGGATATTCTCCTTCAGAAACAGTGAACATGGCTGGGATCCTAAGAATCAGCGTCCGGAATTATGGAAATTATACAATACACGTATTCACAAAGGAGAGAGTATACGTGTATTTCCGTTGTCTAACTGGACCGAGAAGGATATATGGCAATACATAGAAAGAGAGAATATAGAGATAGTCCCGTTATATTATGCAAAGCCACGTCCGGTTGTAGAGAGAGATGGAAATATAATAATGGTGGATGATGACAGAATGAGACTGATGCCGGGTGAAAAGGTTGAGGAGAAAATGGTCCGCTTCCGCACACTCGGTTGTTATCCGTTGACAGGCGGTGTTCTTTCGCAGGCAGATACAATCTCTGCAATCATAGAGGAAACTCTTTCGGCTGTCACCTCAGAGAGGACCAGCAGGGTAATAGATCACGAGGAAGCCGGAAGTATGGAAAGGCGAAAGAGAGAGGGGTATTTTTGATGAATTCTTTGCTTAAATTTATTACCTGTGGAAGCGTCGATGATGGCAAATCCACACTAATAGGACATATGCTGTATGATGCAAAGCTTATTTTTGCCGACCAGAGAAGAGCGTTAGAGCTTGAAAGTAAGGTCGGAAGCCGTAACGGATTGATAGATTATTCTCTTCTTCTTGATGGTCTCATGTCGGAGAGAGAGCAGGGAATAACAATAGATGTTGCTTATCGTTTTTTTACTACGGACAACAGAAGTTTTATTGTTGCTGATACACCGGGACACGAGGAATACACGAGAAATATGGCAGTTGGTGCTTCCTTTGCAGACCTTGCGGTGATATTGGTGGATGCAACCAAAGGAGTTCTTATACAGACTAAAAGACATACCAGGATCTGTGCTCTGATGGGAATAAGACATATAGTTTTTGCGGTCAATAAAATGGATCTGATTTCTTATGACAAGTCCAGATTTAAGGAGATTGAGCTTCAGATCAAAAAGCTGTGTTTAGATTTTGAATTTGACAGTATATATATAATTCCGGTCTCTGCAACAGAAGGGGATATGCTGACTAAAAGATCTGATAATATGACTTGGTTTAAGGGAGATACATTACTATCATATCTGGAAAATGTAGATGTTACAGACGACTTGTTAAAGGATACGGGTTTCTATCTACCGGTGCAGAGAGTGTGCAGACCGGACAGAACATTTAGAGGTTTTCAAGGTCAGATTGAAGCAGGAATGCTCAATAAAGGCGATGAGGTCAAGGTCCTTCCAAGCGGTGAGGTCGCACTCGTGTCTGAAATACTTGTCGGAGACAAGAAAGTTAACACTGCTTCAAAGGGTCAGGCAGTCACCATATGTCTTGACAGAGAAGTTGATGTTTCAAGAGGATGTGTGCTTTATAGAAATGTTATGTTATCTGTTGGAAGCCTTTTTGATGCGTCAATACTATGGATGGATGACGAGAAGCTCGTAGAGGGAAAGAATTATTACTTAAAACTTGGTACAAAGACGGTTCCTTCTACTGTGATGAAGATAAAATATAAGATAGATGTTAATTCGGGAGAGCATATTCCGGCCGGCCAGATATACAAAAATGAGATTGCAAGATGTGAGATATCAGTGGGTTCTCCGGTAGTCTTTGATGAGTTCAAGAATAATAGGGAAATCGGTTGTTTTATTCTCACAGACCGTGTGACCAATATGACGTCCGCCTGCGGAATAATAAGGCACAAACTAAGACGAGATGATAACATTGTCGCCTATGAGATGGATATAACCAAGGAAAACAGGAGTGCGCAGAAAGGACAGGAACCATTTACACTATGGTTTACAGGTCTTTCAGGTTCAGGTAAATCAACTATTGCAAATGCTGTTGAGAAGAGACTGTTTGCGATGAACAAACACACAATGTCATTGGATGGCGACAACATTAGAAGGGGACTAAATAAAAATCTTGGCTTCAAGGAGCAGGACAGAATTGAGAATATAAGACGTATTGCAGAGGTATCTAAGCTTATGAATGAGGCAGGACTTATCGTCCTTACCTCGTTTATATCTCCATATGCAGCAGACAGGGAAAATGCTAGGCTGATCATTGGAGAAGATAATTTTTATGAGATATATATAAGTACATCGTTAGAGGAATGTGAGCGCAGAGATGTCAAGGGTTTATACAAGAAGGCGAGAAGAGGCGAGATTCCTAATTTTACCGGAATTTCCGGCAAGTACGAAGAGCCTGTTTCTCCGGCACTTACAATTGATACGGAAAAGATAAGTGTTGATGAGGCAGTTGAAATGATAGTTTCGCTTGTCAAAGAAAAGCTTGGAATATAGCAGATCAGGGAGTAGAGAGCAATGTATGTGGAGATGAAAAATATCAGCAAATCTTTTGCTGATTGCAAGGCCTGTGATGATATCAGCTTTGGTATTGAGCAGGGTAAACTTGTGGCACTTTTGGGTCCCAGCGGTAGTGGAAAGACGACACTACTTAGGATGATTGCAGGTCTTGAAATACAGGATGGAGGAGATATATTGATCGACGGAAGGGTTGTCAATGATGTTCCCGGAAAAGACAGAGAGATAGGATTTGTATTTCAGAATTATGCTTTGTTCAGGTACATGACGGTATACGATAATATCGCTTATGGGTTAAAGATCAAGAAAGTGCCTGCAAAGCAGATCAGGGAAACTGTTATGGAGCTCATTGGTTTAGTCGGATTGTCAGGCATGGAAAAGAGATATCCGGCTCAGCTTTCAGGTGGTCAGAAACAACGTGTTGCTTTTGCAAGAGCGTTAGCATTAAAGCCAAAGCTTCTGCTATTGGATGAGCCGTTTGCGGCAATAGACGCCAAGGTTAGAAAGGAGCTTAGAAATTGGCTCAAAGACATGATAAGCAGGGTTGGTATCACCAGCATATTCGTAACACACGATCAGGATGAGGCGGTAGAAGTTGCGGATGACATTCTAATTATAAATGAGGGAAGACTTGAACAGATCGGACGTCCGCTTGATATATACAAACATCCGAACACACCGTTTGTCGCACAGTTTATTGGTTCTTCAGTTGTACTTGACAGCTTTACGGGATTTAAAGGTTTTGATGAGGTGAAAAATGACAGCAAGGTCGTGATAAGACCTGAGTTTGTGGAAGCATTTAAGGGTGATAACCCAAGGTTTAACAAGCTTATCTCAGCTGCGGAAAAAGGTACGCTCAGGAATATACAATTTCGTGGTAACTGTCTTGAAATATCATTAGAGGTTAATGGGGTAATACTTTCGACCAACAGATCTTTAGAGCGCAGACCTGTCAGGATCGGTGATGAGATGTATGTTATCGTATACAGAATATACGTTATCAATAATGAAGAGACGGCGGTTCATAAGAATGTACTGCTTAAAGATATTAATGTGGAAATGCTATAGAGCAAAAAGGAGATTGAAAATGAAAAAGAGATTAGGGAAAGTGATGGCATTTGTTGCTGTTTCAATTATGATAATGAGTGTGACGGGAGGATGTGAAGCAGCCAAAGAAGATTCAACAGGTGATGGAGACGTTATGCAGATGACGAATGTATCTTATGACCCTACAAGAGAGTTATATGCAAATTATAACGAGGTTTTCAAAGATCACTGGAAGGAAAAGACCGGACAGACTGTTGAGATAACACAGTCACATGGAGGCTCGAGCAAACAGGCCTTAGAGGTCGCCAACGGGTTAGAAGCGGATGTGGTTACATTTGCGCTTGAAGGGGATATTGATGTGGTTGCGGATGCAGGACTCATAGAACCCGGTTTTACAAGTGAGTTTGAGCATGCAAGCTCACCGTATACTTCAACTATAGTATTCCTTGTAAGAAAGGATAACCCTAAGGATATTAAGGACTGGGACGATCTGACCAAAGACGGAATAGGTGTGATCACTCCAAGCCCTAAGACTTCAGGTGGTGCAAGATGGAATTACCTTGCTGCATGGTATTATTTTGAGAAGCAGGGTATGAGTGAAGAAGAGATAATTGAGAATATAACTAAGTTGTATAAGAATGTTCTGGTGCTTGACTCAGGAGCCAGAGGTTCTACAACAACATTTACGGAGAATGGTCAGGGCGATGTGCTTATAGCATGGGAAAATGAAGCTTTTCTGTCTATGAAGGAGAATCCGGGAGAATACGAGATCGTGGTACCCTCTGTCTCTATATTATGTCAACCTACAGTTGCTGTTGTAGATGAAATAGTAGATGAAAGAGGTACAAGAGAGCTTGCTACAGAATACCTTTCTTATCTCTATTCGGATGAGGCTCAGAGAGTAGAGGCTGAGAATTATTACAGGCCATCTGATACCGACATTATTGAAGAATACGCTTATGACACATCGGATAATGTTATTACTGAGGTGCCTGAAGACGGAAAATGGATAATTACCAATATTGAGATGACTGATATAGAGCATTTTGGAGGATGGCCGGCTGCTATAGATAAACATTTTAATGACGGTGCTTTGTTTGATCAGATATACGAAAACTGATGTGATGACAGAAAGGTAAGTAAATGATGAATAAGAAAGCTTACAAAAGAATCATTCCGGGTTTTGGGTTGTCATTTGGAATTACACTTTTATATCTTGGCTTTATTGTTATAATTCCGCTTTGTTCTCTGGTAATATTCACAGCCGGGATTTCTCCCGGCGTGTTCCTGGAAACGGTAACAAGACCAAGGGTGCTATCAAGCTATATGGTTAGTTTCAGTACTGCTTTAGCGGCGGCTGTTGTCGATGCGGTCATGGGCGTTATAATAGCATGGGTGCTGGTACGATATCAATTTCCGGGAAAGAAGCTTATGAATGGAATAATCGAACTGCCATTTGCTCTTCCTACTGCGGTTGCCGGAATATCATTAACGCATCTTACGACGGACAAGGGTTGGATCGGGAAAATGTTTCATGATGCTTTTGGCATTGACATAGCCTATACAAGGCTTGGAATAACTGTTGCTCTTGTGTTCATCGGGATTCCTTTCGTTGTAAGAAGTGTAGAGCCTGTTTTGGAAAAGATGGATAGGGGCGTAGAAGAGGCGGCGGATATGTTGGGTGCCGGAAGGACAAAGATTTTTTTTGATATAATCCTTCCTGAAATTGCACCTGCATTGTTCAGTGGTTTTTCTCTATCATTTGCAAGAGGGCTGGGCGAATACGGAAGTGTAGTGTTTATTGCCGGAAACAAACCTTATGAGACGGAAATTGCGCCGCTTATGATTCTGTCACAGTTACAGGAATATGACTACACAAGTGCCACGGCTATAGCACTTGTAATGCTCATAGCAGCGTTCATTATCCTTCTTATTAACTCTTATATTCAGAGCAGAAGCGCAAAGATAACGGGCGGTATGGCATAAGGGAGGTATGATAAATGAGAGTTCGGAAAAATGATGGACCTGTTAAATGGGTGCTGATCACGATCAGTGCGCTGTTTTTGTTTGTGATGCTGATTCTTCCGCTAATATATGTAATTGTAACATCGTTTAAGGATGGTGTGCAGTATTTTGTAAATGCCATAACAGACGAGTATGCAAAGAAGGCATTGATACTCACTGTCTGGGTGACAGCGATAACGGTAATATGCAACACTGTTTTTGGAATATTTGCCGCATGGTGTCTGACAAGATATTCATTTAAAGGAAAGAAAAGAATATCAGCGCTTATTGATCTTCCGGTAACAGTTTCTCCTATTATCGTAGGACTTATATATGTGCTTACCTATGGAAGACAAAGTGCTGTATATCCAATATTGAAAAACCTTGACATTAAGATAATATTTGCTGTTCCGGGAATTGTGCTGGCAACAGTTTTTGTAACTCTTCCGTTTGTTGCAAGGGAGATCATACCGGTTTTGAATGCTAAGGGGACAGAAGAGGAGGAAGCTGCTGCGTTGATGGGCGCAAGCGGGTTCAGGATATTCAAGGATATAACATTTCCACATATAAAATGGTCCCTGTTATATGGAATAGTCCTTTGTGCAGCTAGGGCTATGGGTGAATTTGGTGCGGTTTCCGTTATTTCGGGACACTTGCGGGGAAAGACCAACACATTACCTCTCTATATAGAATTGTTATATCAGGGTTATGATTTTACCGGTGCATTTGCTGTATCCTCCGTTCTGGTAATAATGGCGGTCTGCATTCTGATATTAAGAAGCATTTTTGAAAAAAACTTGATAAAAAATAAAGATTAGAGTATTATAGTCTCTGAATTATAGTAGATAATTATTAAGAGGAGAAAAAGACTATGAGTGACAAATTAAAAGTAGGAATTTTAGGTGGAACAGGTATGGTTGGTCAGAGATTTATCTCTTTGTTGGAGAACCATCCATGGTTTGAGGTTGTTACAATTGCAGCCAGTCCGCGTAGTGCAGGCAAGACATACGCTGAGGCTGTAGGCGATCGCTGGAAGATGGATACACCAATGCCTGAAGCTGTTAAGAATATAATAGTACATAATGTTAATGAAGTTGAAGAAGTAGCTTCAACTGTTGATTTTGTTTTTTCTGCAGTTGATATGACAAAGGATGAGATCAAGGCAATTGAGGAAGCCTATGCCAAGACTGAGACTCCGGTTGTATCTAACAATTCAGCACATCGTTGGACACCGGATGTTCCTATGGTTGTACCGGAGATCAATCCTGAGCATATGAAGGTCATTGATTTCCAGAAGAAGCGTCTTGGAACAACAAGAGGATTTGTTGCAGTTAAGCCTAACTGTTCAATTCAGAGCTATGCGCCGGTTCTTACTGCATGGAAAGAGTTTGAGCCATATGAGGTTGTTGCAACAACTTATCAGGCAATTTCAGGTGCTGGTAAGACCTTTAAGGACTGGCCTGAGATGGTTGGCAATATAATCCCTTTTATCGGAGGAGAAGAAGAGAAGTCAGAGAAAGAGCCATTAAGAATCTGGGGACACATTGATGAAGAGAAGGGTGAGATCGTTCCTGCAACAAGCCCTGTTATTACTTGTCAGTGTATCAGAGTACCTGTACTTAACGGACATACTGCAGCAGTATTTGTTAAGTTTAAGAAGCAGCCTACTAAGGAACAGCTCATTCAGAAACTTGTTGAATTTAAGGGTGTTCCTCAGGAGTTAGAGCTTCCTTCTGCCCCTAAGCAGTTCATTCAGTATATGGAAGAGGATAACCGTCCTCAGGTTGCACTTGATGTTGACTTTGAACATGGAATGGGTGTGTCTGTCGGACGTATCCGTGAGGATTCCGTATATGACTGGAAGTTTGTAGGACTATCTCATAACACGGTAAGAGGTGCCGCAGGTGGAGCAGTTCTCTGTGCAGAGCTTCTTACAAAGCAGGGATATATATCTAAGAAGTGATGGTTTTGTCAATTCCAGAATATCAGAGATAATAGATTTTTAATTCGTAACTATATATTAACTTAATGATTATGATTGTAAGACAATTGGGTGTCAAAAGATAATTTTGACACCCATATCACGATAATAGTATAGGAGATGGGGTTATTGGATAAGAAAGAATTGGTTGTTCAGACTGAGGGTGTGGTTGCAATACCAAGAACAGGATTATCTGTAAAAGGTGTGGTTGCAATTCCGAGAACCGGCTTATCCGTAAAGGGTGAGCTGGCTGTCAAGGGAGAACTTGCTAAGATTGAGGAGTTAGCTACCAGAGGCGAGTTGTCGGTTATTGGAGAGCTTGCCAAAAACACAAGTGGAGAAAGGATCATAATAGTAGAAAGTATTAAAAATGCCGTTGAATATCTTAAAGATACAAAGGGTAATGTACTTACTACTACAGGTGGATCGGAGATATATGAGTATACGAAGCTTCCCGAATTTGAGGAAAGAGTATATTCAAGAGTCATGGCAGACAGTGAGCTGATGAGGGCTTGTGAGGATGTTGGTATCAAGGGAAGACATTTAATCGGAATGTACGGTCCTTTCAGCAAAGATATGAACTGTGCGATGATCAAGGATTTCGATATCAAATATACAGTGACAAAGGATTACGGTATATCAACCGGATTCGTTGAGAAAATGGAAGCTGCACTTTTGACTAATACGACCTTGATAGTTGTAGCCAGTGACTATAATGAACATCCGGGAAGTGAGTCGGATGTTGTTAAGCAAATACGTGATGAAAAAGCCTGATGAGCAGGCATGATATAAGGAAACGCAAGAAATTAAATTTTTTGTTGAAAAACCAAGATACATAATGTATAATGGCGATATGTTTTGATTCATTTAAGGAGGAATATTTAGTAATGGCAACAATTTCAGCAGGTGATTTTAGAAATGGTGTAACAATTGAGTTTGAGGGTAATATTTATCAGATTATTGAATTTCAGCATGTTAAGCCCGGTAAAGGTGCAGCATTTGTTCGTACAAAGCTTAAGAATATCGTTAATGGAGGTGTAGTTGAGAAGACTTTCCGTCCTACAGAGAAGTGTGAGACAGCTCATATTGATCGTAAGAATATGCAGTATTTATATGAAGATGGTGATCTCTATTACTTCATGGATAACGAGACATATGATCAGATAGCACTTGGCTCTGAGGTGGTTGGTGATTCGTTGAAGTTTGTTAAGGAGAACGAGAATGTTAAGGTTGTTTCTCATGCAGGTAACGTATTTGCAATCGAGCCTGAGATCACTGTAGTACTTGAGGTAACAGAGTGTGAACCGGGTGTTAAGGGTAATACAGCAACAGGTGCAACAAAGCCTTGTACTGTTGAGACAGGTGCAACACTTAACGTACCGCTTTTTGTTAACCAGGGTGATAAGATCTCTATTGATACAAGAACAGGTGAGTATCTTTCAAGAGCTTAATCTGATTATTGGATTAATAATTGGTATTTATAAGGATTATTATGACGCAGAAGCTGATGCTTCTGCGTTTTTTTATTTTTGATCGTGGATAAAATTTATTATCTGTTCAGCACTATGTCAAAATAAAAATATGGCAGGCATAAATGATAATTTCACACATATATTTAAGTATGTGATATTTTATCAATGAGTCTTGAATTATAGCGGGGAGGGCATTATGGAAAAGAGGCAGGAGATTCTTAAGATTTTGTCATCCACTTTAAGAGAAATTGTAAGCAGAATGACGGTGGATTTTGAACAATTAAGAGAGTTGAGACTTAGGGTCAATGAACCGTTTATTGTCATAGTGGGTTGTGAAGAAGTATTCGTTTCACATAACGGTAGTCTTGTCGGACAGGCCGAAGAGGCATATATAGTCAAGGCGAGAGACATTAAGGAGACACTTGAATACATAAGCAGTTTTTCACTATATGCGTATGAAGATGAGATAAGGCAGGGATACATAACGGTTGCCGGCGGACACAGAGTCGGACTTGCCGGTAAGGTCATATTAGATCAGGGAAAGGTACGCAGTGTCAAACATGTATCATTTATCAATATAAGGATGTCACATGAGATAAAAGGATGTGGAACCATGTTGATGCCTTATATATATGATGAGAAATGTATACATCACACCCTTATCATCTCACCTCCGGGCTGTGGCAAAACAACGCTGTTGCGCGATGTAGTAAGGCTTCTTTCAGATGGTAATGAGAAGCATCTGGGTGTTAATGTCGGAGTAGTTGATGAGAGATCTGAGATCGGAGCATCCTATATGGGCGTGCCGCAGAATGATCTCGGGATAAGGACGGATGTACTTGATTGCTGCCCGAAAGCTCTTGGTATGCTGATGATGATTAGAAGTATGTCGCCACAGGTCATAGCGGTTGATGAGATAGGAAAACATGAGGATATAGATGCACTTGCATATGCAATGAATTGCGGATGTAAAATGATAGCAACGGTTCACGGATATTCAATTGAAGATATCAAAAATAAGCCGGTGCTAAGAAAACTTATTGAGGAGAAAATGTTTAAACGCCTGATTCTGCTTAAGGGAGACGGTATGCCGGGTAGAATCAGTAGAATCTATGATGAGAGAGGTAGTGTATTGTTGAACGGAGAGGAAGATTAACTGGTGTATATTAAGGCATTACTTAAGTTAACAGGAGCCATATTGGTGATAATGACTGCATGTCTTTTTGCGAAGGAAGCTAACGGTATGATGAAATTAAGGATTGTTCAGATAACTAAGCTTTATAGCATTTTAAGCCAGCTGCAGAGCAAACTTAAGTACATGAATAATACATTGCCTGAATGTTTTTCGGATTTTTATCATAACACGGAATTCCCATTTGACAGTTGGTTTAATAACATGGCTGAAAGGATGAATGAAGAGAGGACAGATGATTTTTCTTCAATATGGTCCGGTGGGCTTAACTATCTTTATGATAATTCGGCATTACACAAAAGTGATATTGAAATTCTGTCGGGACTTAAGGACAAGCTTAACAGTTATGATGTAGATGAAGGAATCAAAGCAATAGATTTTGTACTTTTACAGCTTGAGGAAAGAAGAAAGGAGCTTATTACAAAGTCGGGTGAAAAGCAGAAGGTAGTGGTAAGCCTTTGTCTGTTTGTAGGATTGATGACAGTACTGTTATTGATATAGAGTTGCAGAGATTATAAGACGATGCATTAACCTGTATATCAATTTTTATATTCATATAATTAGGCAATTACCTAATTCATCTAATTATGATGGGGAGATAACCTATGTCGGTGGAAATGATTATTAAAATTGCGGCACTTGGTGTAGTTGTAGCACTACTCAACCAGATACTTAAACATGCAGGCAGGGATGATCAGGCTTTTTTCGTGTCTATGGCAGGGATCATAGTAGTACTTTCATGGCTTCTTCCATATATGGTGGAGCTTTTTACTTCTATGCAGGAAATGTTTGGATTGTGAGGTCTATATGAGTTTTGTAAAGATTATTTGCGGGGTTATCATAGGCGTATTACTTATAATAAAGCTTCGGGGAGAGGGGAGTCCCATAAGTATCTATCTTTCACTGGCGCTCTCCCTGTTTGTGATCTTTTACTGTGTGGATAAAATGACATATGTTATTGATTTTTTCGATGATGTAACCTCTAAGATAGGGATTGAGACCGGTTATTTGGAGATATTGTTAAAGATAGTCGGAATATCATATCTTAGTGAATTCACGTCAAATATTTGTAAGGAGACAGGCTGTACAGCGGTTGCAGGGCAGGTCGAGATTTCCGGAAAGCTTACGATCTTAGTGCTTAGCATGCCCGTTCTGTTTGCAATAGTTGACACGATTACGGAGGTGCTTTGAGTTGTCTTATAAACCTGTTAGAAGATTGTTGTGTGGTCTGGTGATCATCTTGTTGTATCTTTTTACAGACAAGCTCATATGTCATGCAAAAATGCAGGATGTTTTTGATGAGTACGTGGATATGGAAGAGATAGATAACGATATGGATGCTATAAAAGATGATCACGGAGGAGAACTTGATATTTCGTATCGTGATATATACGAACTTTTGTCAGCTGGAGATGTTGACGGGGCACTTAAGAAATGTTTTGAGTGTATTGGTAATGATCTGACAAATGAAATTCTAGAGAACCGAAGCCTGATGCTTAGGTTGTTAATGCTTATAATAATTGCTGCAGTTTTTAACAATTATTCATCTGTTCTTAAGTACAGTTACGTTGGCGAACAGGGTTTTTTCATAACATATCTCATGACCTGTTCAATTCTTATCAACTCATTTTTTATGATTTATGACATTTCTGAGGAAACGATCAATTATATCAGTGAAGCGATGGAGTGTATGCTTCCGGCATTTATACTGTCTCTTACAATGTGTGGGGGAATATTGACCTCACAGATGACAAATCAGATTTTTGTCTTTGTGCTTACATATATGGAAAAGCTTTTGCTGTATTTTGTATTACCGCTTTCCAGGATTTATTTCCTTATAATTTTGTTAAATCAGCTAAGTGAAAAGGACAGGTTTTCAAAATTAGCAGAGCTTATCTATCAGGTGTCAGGCTGGATATTAAAGGGATTTGTGACAGTTGTGATAGGGATAAATGCTGTTAAGAGCATGCTTGTTCCGGTATATGAAAATGCCGGATACAATATGCTGCTTAAAGGTATTTCAGTAATTCCGGGTGGGAGCAGCATAACCAATCTCTCCGGGATAATGATCGGAGCCGGAGTCCTTATTAAAAACTGTGTGGGGATTACAGCGGTCATAGTGTTGTTTGCGATCTTTTGCATACCGTTTATGAAGCTCCTTTATTTTTATATAAGTTACCGTCTGGTATTAGCGGCAGCTCAGCCTGTAAGTGATAAAAGAATACTTATGGGTATAGAGGGCGCCTGTAATGCCACTTCCGTGCTGATCAAAGCTGTTATGACTGCTGTTGCTTTATGTGTGATATCCATATCTATGATCATCATTTCCACAAATGTCCATATATAATGTATCTTATCGGAAGGAAAGGAATGGAGTTTGTTATGGAACAGATTTTGACCTGGGTTAAAAATGCGCTCTTGTTTGGTGTGGTCTCATCAATAGTAATCTTGTTATCTCCCAATAAAAGTTATGAAAAACATATTAATCTTGTCGTGGGACTTTTGTTCATTCTTGTCATGATACATCCGATAATTGATTCCTTTGATCTTGATGAGAAAACTTATATCTCATATATACAGAATTATATCGGAGCTTCCGGAAACGGCAATTATCTGTCGCAGGAAGAGATTTCCCTCTATGAAGATACAATAGGCGTTGAGGTTAAAAGTGTTCTTAATGATATGGGATATGAGATTGAAAAAGTGACCCCGTATGTTGATGATAAGGGAAGTGTATATAAAATATGTATTTCTTTAAATGGAACGATTACTTCGCCGGATGGTATTAACAGATATATACAGAAGGTTTTCGGAGAGGAGGTGGAGATAATATATGAATGACGGAAAGGAAGGATTATTTGTATCATTGATCAAAAAGGGAACATTTACAAGAGAAAAAATGGAGAAGCTGCTGATATATTTCTTGTTGGGAGTATTCTGCCTGTTAGTTGCAAATCCATTTTCCAATATGACAAAGAAAAGAAATAACAGACAGAAGAATAATGATGCTGAAACCATAATTTCTAAACCGTATACACAAAATATCTCAAATGATGAATATATTTCCTATCTTGAGAATAGATTAGAACAAACGATTGGGGGAATGGATGGTGCAGGAAGAGTTATGGTGATGATAACCCTAAAGGATGGAGGAGAGAAGATATTAGACAAGAACCGTCCGTATGAAAGCACCTCTGACACCAGTAAGGAGGAAGGAAAGGAAGAAGTCAGTGAAAAGATTAAAAGTATGCAGGAAACCGTGCTGGTAAAACAGGATGGAAATACAGGTCCCATTATTGTTAAAGAGCAATATCCTGATATTGAAGGAGTTGTTGTACTCTGTGATGGTGGAGATAACAAAGAACTGTCATTAAAGATTCAAGAGATTGTGAGCGCTTTGTTTTCCATTGAGGTACATAAGATCGTTGTAGGGAAACTTAAAGTTGGTTAAAAAATATAATAAAAGGAGTTTATCATGAAAAAAGTCTGGAAGAAGAATCAGGTAATAATCACGGCATTGGCGATTATGATCGCAGTAGCCGGATATCTTAATTTCACAAGTGATAAACAGGTTATTAACACTTCGGTTGGCAATATGGAGGCACAGGGCGCAAATGGTAATCGTGATAATGATACTGTAAGTGCTGCAGTAGAGGATTCTGTGATAACTACCGATTGTGTGGAGGAGGATGAAGCAGAGAATGAGGGCGTAGATGCAGATGTTGAACAGGTGGCAGAAAATGAAGATCTGACTGCAGGTGATCAGGTGGCAGTAAATGATAATGCGGCCACAGAGGATAAGCAGACAGAAACAAATGGTGATAAAGCAGATGGAACGGACCTGGCCGAAGCCAGTCTTGACGAAGACGGTGAGCCGATTGATTCCGATACAGTTGGAGAAGCGGTTTTGACAAGCGGGACAGTGACACTTTCTCAGGCAAAGCTTTCAAGAGAGCAGACCAGATCAAAGGCAAAGGAGACCTTGTTAGAGATAATCAATAATGAAGGACTTACGGAGGATGCCAAGAAAGAGGCCGTTGCCAAGATGCTTAATATGACTGAGCGTATGGAGAAGGAGACTGCTGCCGAGAATCAGTTAGCTGCAAAGGGATTTAGCGACGCTGTTGTCAGTATTTCTGATGAGAGTGTTGATGTATCTGTTCCCATGAGCAAGCTTAGCGATAAACAAAGAACACAGATAGAGGATATCATCACGAGAAAAACCGGATGCGAGCTTAATCAGGTGGTAATTACTACGGTTAAATAACATTTTTTGCAAAAGAACTGTAAAAAGATTGCAAAATGTATATGATGTTTGGTATACTATACTACATATGAAAAGTGCTATAGTTAATACTTAGCAAAGGAGGAACTAAGATGGCAGCAGAAAGCGGAAAGAGTGATTACAGTTACAAGGAAGCAGGAGTGCTTGGAGATATTCAGATTGCAGATGATGTTATTGCAATAATTGCGGGATTGGCTGCAACGGAGGTTGAGGGCGTCGCAAAGATGTATGGCAATATTACCAATGAACTTATTGGAAAGCTTGGAATGAAGAATCTTTCAAAAGGTGTTAAGGTATTAGTGACACCTGAGGACGTCAAGGTAGACATTTCGTTAGAGCTTAAGTATGGATACAGCGTACTTGAGGTTTCTAAGAAGGTACAGGAGAAGGTCAAACAGGCACTTGAAACAATGACAGGTCTTGATGTCAAGGCTGTCAGAGTAAGAATTGCCGGTGTTGTTTTTGATAATGAGAACGCTAAGGCTAAAGCTTAATAAATACTATGAATAGTTTTGGGCTGCTTCTTGTGGAGCAGCCTTGTTGATGTGGTTGTATGTAGTTATTCAGGCAGCATCTTGCGTTAACTGCAAGAGGTTTAGCTTTTTTAAGCATAATAGGAAAGGAATTAATATGCTAAGGAGTCAGGTTAGGGAAGAAATATTTAAGATAATATTCAGATATCCGTTTAACAACGCTGAGGAGATGGATGAGCAGCTTGAGTTTTCTCTTGATGAGTTAGAGGGAAAGAGTGACAAGAATATTAATTATATTCGCGATAAAGTCAAGGATATAACTGTAAATATTGATGAGATAGATTCATGTATTTCTGATAACTGTGAGGGCTGGAGTATTGGAAGGATCGGTAAGGCAGAGCTTGCGATCATGCGGATCGCGGTATATGAGATGATGTTTGAGGAGGATGTTCCGGGCAGTGTTGCGATCAATGAGGCTGTAGAGCTTACTAAGATATATTGCGACGAGGACGCCAAAGGCTTTGTTAATGCAGTGCTTGGCAAGATTGCAAAAAATATTGGGGAATGACAGGGAGATTATATATGGATTTTCAACAGAAATTGGAAGAGAGAGTTAAGGAAGCCGAGAAGATAATATACAGCTATATGCCTGATGTTAAGGAATTACAGGGCGTTGTAATTGACGCTATGAATTACACAATGTCAGCAGGCGGAAAGAGGATAAGACCGGTTATAATGAAAGCAGTCTATGATATGCTGGGTGGAGATGATAAGATCATTGAACCGTTTATGGCGGCTATTGAGATGATCCATACATATTCGCTTATACATGATGATCTTCCGGCGCTTGACAATGATGATTACAGAAGGGGCAGGAAGACAGCTCACGTTGTATATGGAGAGGCTATGGCCATACTTGCCGGAGACGGTCTGCTCAACTATGCCTATGAGACAGCAGCGAAAACATTTGATTTGATTGAGGTGGCAGATGTTAATGATAACGAAGCACTTGTAAGGGAGCTTGAGAGCAGGAAACAGGTTGAGAGAGCGGTTAAGATACTTTCAAGAAATCCGGGTATATATGGAATGATAGGTGGACAGGTCGTTGATGTTTCTCTTACAGGACAGAAGCTTTCAGAAGAACAGCTTGAATATATATATATTAATAAGACAGGGGCATTGATAGAAGCGGCTATGACCATAGGCGCCGTACTTTCGGGAACTTCTAATGATATAGTTGATAAAATCAGTCAAACTGCATATAATATTGGAATGGCATTTCAGATTCAGGACGATATACTTGATGAGACGGCTACATTTGAAGAACTTGGAAAGCCGATACACAGTGATGCTGACAGCGGTAAGGTAACCTATGTTACCATTCATGGAATAGATAAGGCATACGCTGAAGTGAAGAGATTATCAGAACTTGCAATAAAGACTATCAATGAATTGCCGGGTGATGGTGAATTCTTGAAGGAATTGGTGAGATATCTGATTGATAGAACAAAGTAATTATGTACATATAGCCGGCAGGTGATTGAATGAGAGATGCTATAAACAGCAAATGAGGATGTAACTATGGGATTGATTGATAACATTAAGATGCCGAATGATATTAAACAATATGATGTGGAAGACTGGGAGCCTTTGGCAGAGGAGATAAGGAACTTTCTTATAGAACATGTGTCTAAAACGGGAGGACATCTGGCTTCTAATCTTGGCTGCGTTGAGCTTACCATGGCTCTCCACCTGGTGCTTAATTTCCCGGAGGATAAGATAATATGGGATGTAGGACATCAAAGTTATACACATAAGATTTTGACAGGCCGTCAGGCAGGATTTGACAATCTCAGACAGTTTGGAGGAATGAGCGGTTTCCCTAAGAGTTTGGAGAGTGAAACGGATGTGTTTGATACGGGACACAGTTCGACATCTATATCTGCGGCAATCGGAATGGCAAAGGCTAAGGAATTGAAGGGTGATAAGGGAGCAGTTGTTGCTGTTATAGGTGACGGATCATTCACAGGTGGTCTTACCTACGAGGCGCTTAATAATCTGGGGAGATTGAAGAGCAGCTGCATGATAGTACTTAATGATAATGATATGTCGATAGATGAGAATGTTGGAGGAATGTCAAGCTACCTTAACAAGATTCGTGTTGGTCAGACCTATAATGAAGTGAAATCGGGAGTTGAGAAGGGACTGTTGGGCATACCCGGAATCGGTGAGCCTATTGCTAAGATTGTTAAGCGAGGCAAGGATAGTATCAAAGGATTTCTTGTCCCGGGAATGTTCTTTGAGGACCTTGGCATAACATATATCGGACCTATTGACGGTCATGATATCGGACAGCTCGTTGATACATTTACCTCTGCTATTAAACTTAAAAGACCCGTAGTCGTTCATGTCAAGACTGTCAAGGGCAAGGGCTACAAATATGCAGAGAAATATCCCAAGTATTTTCATGGTGTCAAGCCTTTTGATATTAAGACAGGTAAAGTATTAGAGAAGCAGAGCAAGATGACTAATACCGGTGTTTTTGGCAGGAAAATGTTAGCTCTTGGTGAGGAGTATCCCAATCTTATTGCTATTACTGCAGCCATGGCTTCGGGAACCGGACTTGATAAATTTGCCAATGTATATCCGAAAAGGTTTTTTGATGTCGGCATCGCTGAACAGCATGCGGTAACGTTTGCGGCGGGACTGGCAAAGGAAGGCATGATTCCAGTGGTTGCTGTATATTCGTCATTTCTGCAGAGAGCTTATGATCAGATACTTCATGATGTATGTCTTCAGAAACTGCATGTTATATTTGCAATAGACCGTTCCGGCTTAGTTGGCGAGGATGGATCCACTCATCAGGGAATATTTGATACTGCATATCTTTCGGGAATTCCCAATATGACAATAATAGCCCCAAAGAACCGTTATGAGCTTACCAAGTCTATGGAATTTGCAGTAGGATTTGATGGTCCTATTGCCATAAAGTACAGTAAAGGTGATGCGTATTACGGGCTGAAAGAATATTTAGAACCAATAGAGTATGGTAAGAGTGAGATCATATATAAGGGCAGTCATATGGCTCTTATTGCTGTCGGTAATATGATGGAAGAGGCGTGTGAGGTCTACGAGATATTAAAGAGTGAGGGCGTTGAGATAACACTTGTCAATGCGAGATTTATCAAGCCTCTTGATGAGGACATGCTCATGTCACTTGCCATGGAGCATGAGGTTGTGGTCACCTTAGAAGAGCATGTGTATAGCGGCGGATATGGTCAGGCGGTATCGGCATTTTACGTTAATAAGGGTATATCTCATCTTAAGGTGAAGAATATAGCGATCAATGATATTTTTGTTGAACACGGTTCTGTCGCAGAGCTTAGAAAAATGCTTGGAATAGACAAGGACGGCGTTCTTGATACTATAAGAAGAATGTTAACTAATAAGAAAATGAGTGATCACGAAGAATGATATAGTTATGTTGGATTGAGGTTTTATCAGTGAAAAAGAGATTAGATATACTGCTAACTGAAAGAGGACTGGCTCCTTCGAGGGAGAAGGCTAAGGCGATAATCATGTCCGGTGTGGTGTTTGTTGACGGGCAGCGGGAGGATAAAGCCGGAGCTTCATTTGATGAAAACATTCCTATAGAGATTAAGGGCAGTACCTTGAAATATGTTAGTCGTGGTGGTTTGAAACTTGAGAAAGCGATGGATAATTTTGATATAAGTCTTGAGGGTAAGACTTGTATGGATGTCGGTTCATCAACAGGAGGTTTTACTGACTGTATGCTTCAAAATGGTGCCGTTAAGGTATATGCTGTTGATGTTGGAAACGGTCAGCTTGATTGGAAATTAAGACAGGATGAGAGAGTAGTCTGCATGGAGAAGACTAATATCCGCTATGTAACACCGGATCAGATTGAAGACAGAATAGAGTTCTCTTCGATTGATGTATCATTTATATCACTGACTAAGGTGCTGACTCCTGTGAGAGAACTGTTAACCGATAATGGAGAGATAGTATGCCTTATCAAGCCACAGTTTGAAGCGGGAAGAGAGAAGGTCGGTAAGAAGGGTGTTGTAAGAGATATCAATGTTCATAAGGAAGTGATTCATATGGTTGTGGATCATGCTAAGGAAATCGGGTTTATCGTGTGTAATCTTGACTATTCGCCGATCAAAGGCCCTGAGGGAAACATTGAATATCTTCTGCATTTATCCAAAGACAAAGATCGCAGTGAGGTTTTAGTAGATATCGATAAGGTCGTAGAGTCGTCGCATAGTGAGCTTTCGTAATTGACTAGGTAGGAGATATGTATGAAGGATTTTTTGATTGCTACCAATTACATTAAAGACAGTAATCTTATGCTTACTACCAGGATTGAGAATTATCTTGAAGAGAGGGGCTGCACCTATAGACGGATTCTGGGAAACTGCGGTGCTGTTGCGGCTGAAAATGATGTTTCATTTTCCATTTCTGAGAATGATTCCTATGACTGTGCGCTTGCGTTAGGAGGAGACGGAACGATCCTTCAGGTTAGCCGTGATCTGAGAAATACCGATATACCTATTGTCGGAGTGAATCTTGGAACAATAGGTTTTCTTACGGAGATTGAACCGAATCAGATAGAAGATGTGCTTGACAGACTGATTAAGGATGACTACTTAGTTGAAGAGAGGATGAATATAGAGGGCAGTTTAGTTAAGGACGGACAAGCTTTGAACTGGGATATTGCTCTTAATGACATAGTCATTACAAGAGCCGGTTTTTCGAGAGTTATCGGTCTTAAGATATATGTCAATGGGAAGGTTATGGAGATATATGAGGCTGACGGTGTCATAGTAAGCACTCCGACAGGTTCAACAGGTTATAACTTATCAGCTGGAGGTCCGATCGTTTCACCTAAGACGGATATTATTATACTTACTCCCATATCATCTCATTCACTTACCTCAAAAAGCATAGTGCTGTCAAGCTCGGACGAGATAGAAATTGAAGTTCTGAAAATGAGGAAGGCTCAGAAGGAAGAAGCAATATTAAGCTTTGATGGGCAGCCGGGTATACAGCTTTCTCCGGGTGACAAGGTAAAGATTGTACGCTCGGATATGACAACAAAAATGATCAAGTTATTTGATGTAAGCTTTTATAAGGTGTTAAGAGATAAGTTGAGATGAACTCATATACATTTTTGTACGCATCTTGCAGTAAATGAAAGATGCTATCTTGACAATTACAGTTTAGATACATTTAAGGAAGACAATTTAAGTATAATAACGGGTGGACAATGAAAGAGAAAAGACAGAACAGAATCAGAGAAATAATAGAGACAAAGGATATAGAGACTCAGGATGAGCTTTTGGAAGAATTGAAGAAGGAAGGCTTCAAGATTACTCAGGCAACTATTTCAAGAGATATGAGAGAGATGAAGCTTACTAAGGTTCTTAGTGAAACCGGAAAACAGAAATATGCAATGCTCAAGAATTATGATACCGATATGGAACAGAAGTATAGGAAGGTATTAAGTGCAGGAATTGTTAGCATTGATCATAGTGATAATCTGATAGTTATTAAGACGGTATCCGGAATGGCAATGGCAGTTGCTGCTGCTCTTGATAATATGGATATACCGGGACTTATGGGATGTATTGCCGGAGATGACACGATATTTGCGGCAGTCAGAAACAAAGATTTTTGTAAACAGATAATTAGCGGAATCGGCAGGCAGGCTTTGATGAGTAAGCCGGAGGATTAAGATGTTATTGAATATACACATTAAAAATATGGCATTGATCGATGATATTGATATCAATTTTTCTGATAATCTCAATATACTTACAGGAGAAACAGGAGCAGGTAAGTCAATTCTTATAGATTCGGTGATGCTTGCGTTAGGGACAAAGGCGCCCAAGGATTTTGTGAGAAAAGACGCAGAATATGGTCTGGTCGAGCTTCTTTTTTCTATAGATCAGGATGATATCATGAATCAGCTCGTTGAATTAGATATACCTGATATAGAAGACGGACAATTGATCTTATCAAGAAAGATAATCGGTAACAGAAGTATCAGTAAAGTAAATGGTGAGAATGTAACACTTTCAAAGCTCAAAAACATTGCAGGCGTGTTGTTAGATCTACATGCACAGCATGAGAATCAGTCACTCCTTATTGAGAGCAATCATATTAAACTGTTAGACAGATACGGACAAAGTGAGATTTTTCCAATTAAGGAAGAAATAAACAGTGTCTATAAGGAATATTTACTAATCAAAAAAGAACTTTCTGATTATACTATTGATGAGGAAGAGAAGAAAAGAAAACTTGATCTCATCATATTTGAGAAAAATGAAATAGAAAATGCAAGGCTTAAACCGGGCGAAGATATAGAGATAGAAGAGCTGTATGAAAAGGCATTGCATGGGAAGAAGATAGCTGAGAGCCTTAATGCTGTGATGGGTTTGATAGACGGAGAGGTTGGGACTTCGGTTGACAGATCGATAAGGGAGTTGTCTTCAGTGTCAGAATACGATAATGCCATAGCTTCCATGAGTGAGACTTTATCAACCGTGTCAGATCTCTTGTCGGATACATACAGAAATATAAGGGATTATCTCGATGATAATACATTTTCCGAAGAGGATTTTCGTAATATTGAAGACAGATTGAATGAGATCAATCATTTAAAATCAAAGTATGGCAGGACTATTGAAGATGTTTTGGCATACGGACAGAATTTAGAGGAAGAATACGACAGGTTAGAACACCAGGAACACTATATAGAAGAGCTTACACAAAAGCTTGATATATGCACAGGAAAACTTGAAGAGCTCTGTAAGCGTTTAAGTGATATAAGAAAAGAGAAGGCAGGTATTCTTAGGGATAATATAATAAGTGCATTAAAAGATCTTAATTTCTTAGATGTAAGATTTGATATGGTATTTGAAAGATTAGATGATTATACGCAGGATGGCTTTGACAGAGCGTATTTCATCATTTCAACCAATGTAGGTGAGGAGATGAAGCCGCTTAGCAGTGTTGCTTCAGGCGGAGAATTATCGCGTATAATGCTTGCTATCAAATCCTGTCTTGCCGATGTTGATAATATTCCTACTCTTGTATTTGATGAAATAGATGTCGGAATAAGCGGAAGAACGGCACAGATGGTAGCAATGAAGATTGGAACCATAAGCAGAAAGCATCAGGTCATATGCATAACGCATCTGCCACAGATTGCTGCTATGGCTGATCATCATTATCTTATTGAAAAACGCGTTGTTGACGGAAAGACAGTGACAGAGATAGAAAAACTTAACAGTGATCAGGAAATTAATGAGCTTGCAAGACTGACAGGCGGTGCAAAGATAACTGAAACGGTGATATCAAGCGCAAAAGAAATGAAAGAATTGGCAGCTAAGGCAAAGGTTTCATGATTAAATGAGCATGGAAAAGACTCATACTAAAATTAGATTTTAGTGTGGGTCTTTTGTATATATAGGCAATTGCGAAACTATGTTTTCTTCTTTTGCTCTGTACATATTATACAGTTCCATCGCAGGCACGCTTTCGCTGCTCTGCGCACGCAGCGGTACTAAATTCGTGCATAGCACTCATTAAGTACCGGCGGCTTGAAAGCACCATGCTTATGGAATCTGTACAATATGTGCAAAGCATAACGTAACAAATGTAAGTTTCGCAATTACCTGACCTATAAAAAAGAGTTTGAGGTGTGAGATAATGAAAAAATATAGAAGAATTTTGAGGATAATACTCGCGATCAATATAGCATTTATTATTACTGTGGCAGGACTTGAATACAGGAGCAGCCAAAAAGAAAAGGTAATATCACCGGTTTCGGCAGATGCTACGAAGACTGTTATTCCCGTAGGAAAGACTGTGGGTATATATGTTAATACGAAAGGTATACTTGTGATAGATACCGGAGAAGTTACAGATTTGTATGGTAATACAACAGAGCCTGCAAAGAACAAACTTATAAAGGGAGATTATATTGTTAAGTTAAATGGTGAGAAGGTCAAGACAAAGAAGCAGTTGATAGACGCGATAACTGAATGTGATGGAGAAACACTTACGTTTGAAGTAAAAAGAAATTCTGATAATGTAGAAGTGAAGGTAGAACCGGTTGAAACGGGATTGGATACTTATAAGATTGGTATCTGGGTGAGGGATGATCTTCAAGGATTAGGCACAGTAACTTATGTAAAGGGTAATGAGTTCGGCGCATTGGGACACAGTATTACAGACAGTGACACAGGAGAGCTGCTAAAAGTGTCGGGAGGCAAAATATACATGGCAGATATATATGGAGTAGAAAAGGGAATATCCGGAACTCCGGGAGAGATTGAGGGAATGATAACTTATGACACGGAAAATATTGTTGGAGATATTACCGGGAACAAAACCTATGGAATATTTGGTAATGTATCAGACGAGTTCAAAGATAGTCTTTCTACGGATGAAGTAATGCCGTTATCATCATTTGACGAGGTCAAAGAAGGACATGCACAGATCAAGACCTATATAAGCGGTGAGAAGAAGATGTATGATATTGAGATTGTTGATATTCATAAAAATGCTAATGGTGACAAAGAAATGGAGATCGAGGTGACGGATGATGAATTAATTAAACTTACAGGTGGTATTGTGCAGGGGATGAGCGGCTCTCCTATAATTCAGAACGGAAAACTTATCGGAGCCGTTACCCATGTTTTTGTCAACGATCCGACAAGAGGGTACGGTATTTTCATTGATAAGATGATAAAATGAGCAAAGGTGTTGATTTCGTGCTTGCACGAAAAATCAACACTTT
>CAMHMG010000005.1 GCA_946186175.1 uncultured Clostridia bacterium
CTCAAACAATCAAGAAAAGTTATAAGTAAAGAGCTTAAATGTGATGTTAATGAGATAGTATTTACATCAGGTGGTACGGAGGCTAATAATCTGGCAATAAGCGGTATAGCCAATGCTTATAGAAGATCAGGTAATCATATAATAACTACATCTGTTGAGCATGCTTCTGTGTATAATCCCGTGATCAATCTTGAAGAACAGGGATTTCGTGTTTCTTTTCTTCCGGTAGATTCTAACGGGAAAGTATTATTAGATGAACTCCGGAAAGAATTGTGTGATGATACGATACTCGTTTCTGTCATGGCGGTTAACAATGAGATTGGAACTGTTGAACCCATAGAAGAAATTGCCGGTATTATACAGGAATATAATGAAAGTAACGGAAAGAATATTATATTTCATGTGGATGCTGTTCAGGCATTTGGGAAAATGAAGATATATCCTAAGCGAATCGGCATTAATGCAATGTCTATGAGTGGACACAAGATTCATGGTCCTAAAGGAAGCGGCGCACTTTTTATTGACAGCAAAGTTAAGATTAAACCAATCCTTTTTGGAGGTGGACAGGAAAAAGGTATCAGATCAGGTACTGAGAATACAACTGCTATTGCAGGTATGGGCAAGGCTGTTGAGATGGCATATCAAAGAATGGATGACAATGTCATTAAAATGTTGTCTGTGAAAAATGCGTTGATTCAAGGAGCAACAAAGATAGAAGGTGTTATCAATAACTCTGGTGATGCACCACATATTTTAAGTCTTAGTTTTGTGGGGGTAAGGAGTGAGGTGCTTCTGCATGCGCTGGAAGAGAAAGGTATATATGTTTCTTCAGGGTCGGCATGTTCGTCTAATCATCCTGCAATAAGTGGAGTGCTGAAGGCAATAAGTTTAGATGAAAACTTGCTTGATTCTACGCTTAGGTTTAGTTTTTGTGAGTATAATACTGTTGATGAGGCTGAATATACAGTAGATATGCTTAGAGAACTGCTTCCAATGTTAAGGAAGTTTACAAGGAGATAATATAAATACTGCTGTATAAGCTAGAAATATGTGATGGATTTGTTGTATAAATAATGTGATTTCTGAAAAAATAATATGTGTAAAGGATGAAGAAAATGGATTACAAGGCATTTATGATAAAATATGCGGAGATAGGTACTAAGGGGAAGAACAGATATGTTTTTGAGGATGTGCTGTGCAGCAGGATAAATGAGCATATTGAAAAGCTTGGTGAATTTGTGATCAGGAAAGAATTTGGAAGGATATATATTGATGCATGTTCCGATTATGACTATGAAGATGTTGTCGGAGAGCTTCAGAAGGTGTTTGGTATAGTAGGAATTTGCCCGATAGTGGTTGAGGATAATGTGGGATTTGATTCTATAAGGGACAAGTCAATCGAGTATATGCAGAATAGATATGGAAACAAAGAATTATCATTTAAGGTATATACCAGACGTGCAGATAAGAGTTTTCCTATGCAGTCGATGGAGGTCAACAGCGAGGTCGGACATTATATTTTAGAGCAATTTCCGGAATATAAGGTTGATGTGCACAATCCAGATGTTATGTTAACTATAGAGATCAGAGATAAAATATATATCTATTCAGAGATTATTAAAGGTGCAGGTGGTCTTCCGGTTGGTACTAACGGAAAAGCTATGCTTCTTTTGTCCGGAGGTATTGATTCACCGGTTGCAGGATATATGATCTCTAAACGAGGAGTTGAATTAGAGGCGGTATATTTCAATGCTCCTCCATATACTTCAGAACGTGCGAAACAGAAGGTGATCGATCTGGCAAGAATCGTATCGGGATATTCCGGTCCGATAAAGCTTCACATAGTTAATTTCACCGACATACAGCTGGCTATATATGAAAAATGCCCGCATGACGAGTTGACTATCATTATGCGCAGATACATGATGCGTATAGCAGAACATATAGCAAACAATAATGGGTGTCAGGCCTTGATAACAGGAGAAAGTATAGGCCAGGTTGCTTCACAGACTATGCAGAGTCTTTATTGTACTAATGAAGTATGCAGTATTCCGGTATTCAGACCATGTATAGGAATGGATAAACAGGATATAATTGATATATCAGAAAAGATTGATACATATGAAACATCTATACTCCCTTATGAGGATTGTTGCACTATATTTGTCGCAAAACATCCTGTGACAAAACCAAACCTTGATATTATTAAACGCTCAGAAACAAAACTTGATGATGTGATAGAGGATTTGTATAATAAGGCAATTGAGACTATTGAAGTTATATATTGTAATATTGAGGATTTATGATTAAATGATAAGCCACCCAATCAATATGGCTTATTTACATTATAAGATACGAAACCTGATCATTACAACCAATGTAAGAAAACAGAATGTAAAAAAAATAAAAACAGGATGTCATTTGATCAGACATCCTGTAGTGTTGTATGTTATAGCAACTTAATAATTTATACATGATAATTATAAAAACTTTATGTATTAATTAACAACAAAAGCATTAAATGATATATGGCTCAAGTGCCTTCAGAATCTCTGTATCATCACCCTCTGAATGGATATTAAGGTCGATCGGCTGAGAAATATCAAGACTGAAGATTCCCATGATTGACTTTGCGTCGATAACATATCTTCCTGATACAAGATCAAATTCTGCATCAAACTTGGCAATATCATTAACAAAGCTCTTAACCTTATCGATGGAATTCAAAGAAATTTTAACTGATTTCATAAGTGTAAGTCCTCCTTGAAATATTATGTTGTGCTTGCACACTTTCTATGACTATGATAACTTTTAAAACATGAAAAGTCAATAATAAAAACGAAGTTTTAATGATCTAAGGAGTGCTGACTAATGAATGAAAAAACAGATGTTGACAATCATGATAATTTAACAGATCAATATAGCAATCAATCAGAACGCAGACGATATTCGGCAGCTGTTATTAATCTAGGCTGTAAGGTCAACAGATATGAGACAGATTCCATGAGAAAACTGATGGCAGACGGAGGAATTGAACTGGTCGAGCCGGATGAAATAGCTGATTTTTATATTGTCAATACTTGTTCTGTCACTAATATAGCAGAGAGAAAATCAAGACAGATGTTAAGACGTGCAAAGAGGAGAAATCCTTCTGCTGTTGTAATTGCTGCGGGCTGTTATGTTAATGCAGCTCATGATGAATTGCTTAAACTTGATTTTGTTGACGCGGTAATCGGCAATGACAAGAAGAAAAATATAATGGATGTGCTGAAGAAATATATGATTACAGATGGTAAGGATTACTTTGTTTCAGAGACACTGTTTAAACATGACGGGCATAAAAAAGAAGATGTGTATATCGGCATAGATACATCCGGTGAATTTGAAGAAATGGGATCGCTTTCAGCTTCATATCTTGATCATAGACGTGCATACATCAAGATACAGGATGGGTGTAATCAATTCTGTTCATACTGTATTATTCCTTATACCAGAGGTCGTATAAGAAGCAGGGCACCGGAGAATGTCATTGAAGAAATAACCGGAATGGCCAAGTCCGGAGTTAAGGAGTTTGTTCTTACCGGAATACATATTTCTTCATATGGAATGGATTTTAATAATGATAGTAGATTAGATGATAAATGTGATGTTAAAGATCTTGGAGATCTGATATGTGAGGTTGCAAAGATACCAGAGGTTAAGAGAATACGTCTGGGTTCGTTAGAACCAAGGATAATAACGCCTGATTTTCTTGATAAAATAGCCGGAGTAGACAAGTTATGTCCTCATTTTCATTTATCACTACAGAGTGCATGCAATGAAACGTTAAAGCGGATGAACAGGAAATACAGCATAGAAGAGTACATGGAATGTGTAGGGCTGCTGAGAAAATATTATGACAGGCCGGCAATAACAACAGATGTAATAGTGGGATTTCCGGGTGAAACAGAGAATGAATTTTCAATCACCCTGAACAATTTGAAAAAACTGTCTCTGTACGAAATACACGTCTTTAAATACTCTGTAAGGCGGGGGACAGTTGCTTCTAAGCTCCCTGATCAGGTGCCTGAGAATGTTAAGAATGACAGAAGTGATATTCTTCTTGAACTGACTGCCAAACAGAAAAAAGAATATGAAGCTTCTCTTGCCGGGCTTGAAGATGAAGTGTTGATAGAAGAAGCAATAAAGAGTGTTGATGAAAAAAAATATAATTATGAGAATGGTATAGCAGATAATTATGAATTAAATGACAATGATTACATACATGATGAAAACGCAACAATATTCACAGGATATACAAAAAGATATGTTAGAGTCAATCTGGAAAGTGAAGGGGATATCGTGGGAGAAATCATTACTTACACATTTTGACTTGCAACTTTATCAAAAGTATATTATCATATAGATATTGAAATGGGGACGTGATACAATGAATGAAAGTAATAATTACAATACACAATTTATCGAAGTAGTCAAAGATAATGATCTTCCGGTGACGGATATTCTTGCTGATGTATATATGGCTCTGTCTGAGAAAGGCTATAATCCTGTCAGTCAGATAGTCGGATATATAATGAGTGGTGATCCCACATATATAACAAGCTATAAGAATGCAAGAAGTCTGATCATGAAAGCAGAACGCGATGAGATTATTGAGGTTTTGTTGGAGAATTATATTGATACGAGACTTCGATAACAGGAGACAATAGGATGCGGATCATGGGACTTGATTATGGTTCTAAGACGGTTGGCGTGGCGATAAGTGATGAACTGATGATTACTGCGCAGCCGGTTATGACCATTACCAGAAAGTCGGAGAATAAGTTACGAAAGACCTTAGCTAAGATTGAAGAATTGATCGAAGAGTATGAGGTTTCTTTTGTTGTGCTTGGATATCCAAAGAACATGAATAATTCCGAAGGAGAAAGAGCGGAAGCTACCAAAGAATTTAAGGAACACCTCGAGAGAAGAACAGGACTTGAAGTGTATCTACAGGATGAGAGGATGACAACGGCGCAATCTGAGAGAATATTGATGGAAGCCGGTGTGCGACGCGAGAACAGGAAAGAATATTTGGATAAGATGGCGGCAGCTATAATCTTGCAAAGTTACTTAGATAGTCAACCGGCTGACTGAAAAGAAAAAAGGGTTATATAGAAAGGATTATTGTGTTATGGAAGTTGAATTAGAGACAATCGTTATTAATTTTGAGGATGGGGAAGAGGGAGAGTTTTATGTTTTAGAAGAGACTGAACTGATGGGGATTAAATATTACCTCGTAGTTCCGGTTGAAGAGTTTGATGAGAATGATGATATAGAATGTCTTATCCTCAAGGAAAATATGAACGAATCAGATGAGGAGTACGGAATGTATTCCTTTGTCGAGGATGAAAAAGAATTGGAGAGCTTGTCTAAGATATTCGATGAGCTTTTGGAAGATAATGATATGGAGGTAGAATTTTGAAAATTAATATGAAAAGGGGAGAAATTGACGGAAAGAATTCGAATAAGAAGAATTCAGACAATACTCCCGGCGTGAAGATCATTCCTCTTGGAGGTCTTGATCAAATCGGCATGAACATTACTGCTATTGAGTATGATGATACTATAGTCGTAATTGATTGCGGTTTGGCATTTCCTGAGGAGGATATGCTTGGTATTGACCTTGTGATACCTGATGTTTCGTATCTTAAGGACAATGCTGACAAGGTGAAGGGATTGGTTGTGACTCATGGTCATGAGGATCATATCGGAGCAATTCCGTATATAGAGAAAGAAATTAATATGCCAATCTATGCGACTAAACTTACGGTTGGCTTGATAGACAATAAGTTGAGAGAGCATAATCTCCTGAATAATGTAAAACGTAAGGTTGTGTCTTACGGGCAGACTATTAATCTTGGATGTTTTAGAATCGAATTCATCAGGTCTAATCATTCTATTGCTGATGCAGCGGGTCTTGCAATATATACACCTGTAGGAATTCTTGTGCACACCGGAGACTTTAAGGTTGATTTTACCCCTGTTTTTGGAGAAACTATTGATCTTCAAAGATATGCTGAACTGGGTAAAAAAGGCGTACTTGCTTTAATGGCAGATTCAACTAATGTTGAAAGACCGGGATTTACTCCGAGTGAGAAGAAGGTTGGAAGAACATTCGATATTTTGTTTGCCGAACATAAGAATGACAGGTTGATCATTGCAACATTTGCTTCGAATGTTGACAGAGTTCAGCAGATAATTAACAGTGCTCACAAGTATGGAAGAAAAGTTTGTATTGAGGGGCGAAGTATGGTCAATGTTATTAATACTGCCTCTGAACTTGGATTTATACAAATTCCCGACAATACTCTTGTGGATATAGAACAGTTAAAGTATTATCCTGATGACCAGATTGTCCTTATTACTACAGGCAGTCAGGGAGAGAATATGGCTGCGCTTTCAAGAATTGCAACAAATATTCATACAAGAGTAAGCATCAAACCCGGTGATACGGTTATATTAAGCTCCAGTCCGATTCCGGGTAATGAGAAAGCTATTAATAAGGTTATTAATGAGCTTGAGATGAAAGGCGCAGAGGTCATCTTTCAGGATACTCATGTTTCCGGGCATGCTTGTCAGGAAGAGCTTAAGCTTATATATGCTCTGACTAAGCCGAAATATGCAATTCCGGTACATGGTGAATTCAGACATCTTAAGCGTCATGCTGAATTGGCAGAAGAGATGGGCGTAGATAAGGACAATGTAGTTATCATGAGTAACGGCAATGTGTTGGAATTATCGGAAAAAAGTGCCAGGATTGTAGGTAATGTTACATCGCAGGGAATATTGGTTGATGGTCTTGGCGTAGGTGATGTTGGTAATATTGTTCTTAGAGACAGACAGCATTTGTCTCAGAATGGTCTTATAATAGTAGTTGTTACACTTGAAAAACATAGTAATACGCTTGTGGCCGGTCCGGATATAGTGTCTCGGGGCTTTGTATATGTAAGAGAGTCGGAGAATCTTATGGAAGAATGTCATGATGTAGCATATGATGCACTTTCGGAATGCCTTGACAGAAATATTACTGATTGGGGCAAGATTAAGGCTGCTATCAAAGATGACCTTGGAGAATTTCTATGGAAGAGAACGAAGAGAAACCCTATGATATTGCCTATTATTACAGAGGTATAGATATTGATTGACATGTGGATCGGAGGTAGATAACGTGATTGATCATGCTAAAGCGTTGAATGAAGCAATTAAAAACAGTGAAGAGTACAAGGATTATCAGAATGCATTGGCGGAGGTGACAGGCAATAATGAGCTTTATTCTGCCATGAATTCATTCAGACGCAGGAATTATGATCTGCAAAGCTATGATGATGGTATTAACCGTTATCAGGAGATTAACAGTCTTGGACTTGAATATGAACAGGTATTAAGGCATCCGGTGGTAAACAGGTTTTTGGTTGCTGAGCAGATACTTTCAAGAAAGATGACACAGATGTACGAGGAGATAGCTGACGGATTAGAGCTGGATTACAGTTATATGGAATAGAGATATCAGTCGCTTTTTAATGGAGGCTTATATGACGGGCGGAGAAGATAAATTCAGAATAATAATCGGATTTATATTAAGAACGATGATCAACATCCTTTTTGTAATTGGAATTGTGGAGGGGTTTGTGTATTCTTATCATTTTTCTTATAAACTTTTTGCTGATATTCCATATAAGCCGGCTGTTTCGGATACAATGAACATTACTATTGAAGCCGGTAATAGCGCTAAGGATGTTGCAGATATTCTTGACAGTCTTGATATTGTAGAAAATAAATATCTTATTCTGGCAAGAATGTACATCGGAAAATATAATTCAAAAATTAAAGCAGGTACATACAAATTAGGACCTGCTATGACACCTGATGAGATATGCAGGTGCATATGTGGAATACAAAGTGAGGAAACATCATGATCGTTGATGAGAGAGTGATATCATTTATCAATTCATTTGACAATAAGGACATCGGAGTTGCAGCAGAGATTGAAAAGGAAGCACTTGAGGATGGTGTTCCTATAGTGAGAATGGAGACAAGAAGCTTTCTTAGAAGCCTGCTGCTTATGAAAAAGCCTATGAGGATCCTTGAAGTGGGGACTGCTGTAGGCTTTTCGGCTATATATATGAGCATATATATGCCTGAGCGTGCGCATATAACCACTATAGAGAATTGGGAACCGCGAGTTGTTAAGGCACACGCTAATTTTCAAAGAGCGGGTGTAACTGACAGGGTTAGTTTGATACAGGGCGATGCCACTGATGTTTTGAAAGAGCTTGATGGGACGTTTGACTTTATATTCATGGATGCTGCAAAGGGGCAGTATATTAATTTTCTGCCTGATGTAATAAGGCTTCTTGATGACCAAGGCATAATTGTATCAGATAATGTTTTACAGGATGGAGAAGTCCTGGATTCAAGATTTGTTGTGGAACGAAGAAATAGAACGATACATACAAGAATGCGGGAATATCTCTATGAGCTTACACACAGTGATAGATTAGATACATCGATAATACCGATAGGTGATGGGGTGGCATTATCTGTTGCTATATAGATACAACATAATTTTGATTTGCGGAGATTTATGAAATGGATGATAGTATGAACAAAACTGATAATAAAAAGAGAAAAACAGAGCTTCTTATTCCGGCAGGAAGCCTTGAAGTGTTGAAGGTGGCTGTGGATTATGGTGCTGATGCTGTGTATATAGGCGGTGAAAGATTTGGATTAAGGGCAAAGGCTCATAATTTTTCAATTGAGGATATGAAAAATGCTGTCGCATATTGTCATGAAAGAAATGTCAAGCTATATGTCACAGCTAATATATTTGCTCACAATGACGATCTTTCGGGAATAAGAGAATACTTTGAACAGCTTAAAGGTGTTGGGATAGATGCTCTTATAATATCAGATCCTGCAGTGTTTATGATGGCTAAGGAGATTCTTCCGGAAGTGGAAAGACATGTGAGTACTCAGGCTAATAATACTAATTATGGTATATATAAGTTCTGGCATGATCTTGGCGCTTCAAGGGTAGTATCTGCCAGAGAACTGTCACTCCTGGAAATCAAAGAGATAAGAGACAATATTCCTGATGATATGGAGATTGAAAGTTTTATTCACGGAGCAATGTGTATTTCATATTCCGGAAGATGTCTGCTTTCCAATTTTCTTACAGGCAGAGATGCCAATCAGGGGGCGTGCACCCATCCATGCAGATGGAAGTACAGTGTTGTTGAAGAGCAGAGACCGGGAGAATATTTCCCTGTTGAAGAGGATGACAGGGGAACATATATATTCAATTCTAAGGATCTTAATATGGTTGAACATATTCCGGAGCTTATTGATGCAGGGATTGACAGTTTTAAGGTAGAGGGTAGGATGAAGACGGCCTTATATGTTGCTGCGGTCACAAGAACCTATAGAAAAGCGATAGATGACTACAACAAAGGTATAGATGTATATAGGGATAATCTTGATTACTACAGAGAAGAGATTGGGAAATGTACATATCGTCAATTTACGACAGGTTTTTATTTTGGCAAACCTGATTCAAATTCACAGGTATATGATAACAATGAATATGTCAAGGATTATACGTATATAGGTACTGTAAGTGAGGTTGATGAAGAGGGAAGGGCACATTTTATCCAAAGGAATAAGTTTTCTGTCGGTGAAGTGATTGAAGCTATGATGTTTGACGGGAGCAATAAAAATCTGGTTGTCAAAGATATTATAGGTGGTGAAGGAGAACACGTGTCTTCAGCCCCCCACCCTAAGGAACCTCTTATTGTTACATTTGATGATGAGGTTGATAAAGGTATCATCTTAAGAAGAGGAGGAACTCATTGATTTTTTGAGTTTTTCTAATGCCTTTTTTTCTATTCTTGAAACATAAGATCTTGAAATATTCAAATTCCTGGCAATCTCGCGTTGGGTAAGAGGTTTCTGACCGAAAAGCCCGTAACGTAGTGTCAGGATTTTTATTTCTCTTTCTGTAAGGTTATCTTTTATTGAAAAATACAGATGCCTTATATCATCTTCTAAAGATAATTGTTCCGTTATGTCCGACACATTGCTCTCAACAATATCTAACAGGTTGATCTCATTGCCTTCTTTATCGGTTCCTATAGGCTCATATAGCGAGAACTCCTTTGAACATTTTCTTTCCTGTCGAAGCATCATGAGTAGTTCGTTTTCGATGCAACGTGAGGCGTATGTTACAAGCCTGTTTCCTTTTTGGATGTCGTATGTATTAATGGCTTTTATAAGACCTATTGTTCCGATGGATATCAGGTCATCGGTATCTCTGTCAAAGTTATTATATTTTTTTACTATATGCGCAACCAGTCTGAGATTGTATTCAACCAGGGTATTTCTGGCCTCCAGGCTGCCGAGCTTTATCTGCTTAAGATAATATAGTTCTTCTTCTTTTGATAGTGGTTTTTTGAATGTCTGCAAGGTAGTCACCCGGATAGCGCTTTTTTAATATTTTATGAGTAATAAGAACAAAAAGTGCCTTTCCAATGATTGTTTTAAGCAATTTTTTTTAAAAATAGAAAAAAATCTTGTAGAATTTGTGATTTTTTGATAAACTATTACTAATCGTATACTGTTATTATGCACATATATATCAAAGGAGGAATAGTAATGTATAACAAGAAGGGAGTTACGTTGAAAAAACGTATATTGTCGATAGCACTTTCGATGGTTATGGTTGTGCCGATGCTTACATGTGTTGTGCCTAAGAATATGTCTGTTGTCAATGCAGCTAATTTGACTAATCCAAGAAGCAGTGGAGGAGTTACTACCTGGGACCTTGTGTATTTTGGTAAGTACCCACAATCTGATTCGACAGGAGTTAAGAAAGATCCGATCAAGTGGAGAGTTCTTAATGTTAACGGTAATGATGCGTTTTTGTTAGCTGATACCGGACTTGATGCCCAGCGTTTCCATGAATGGTCGAATCTGAAAGAGAATTCTGCAGATATATTCTGGAGTACAAGCTGTATAAGAAGCTGGCTTAACGGATATAGCAGCGAATATAATGAATACAAGAAAGGTTACACCAATAAGAATTTTATCAATACAGCGTTCACAACTACGGCTGAAAAGAATGCTATATTAGAAACTGATGTTCCCGCCACAACTAATCCTCAGTATGGGAAAACGACAGCTCCGGCTACCAGGGATAAGGTGTTTTTGCTTTCTTATGAAGAGGTTACAAATCCAAGTTACGGATTTGTATCCGCTGTTGATGCAAGCGACACCAGGAAACTTACATATAATGCATATGTTGTGGGTACCGGCGGCGTTAATGAGATTAATAGTATCAAGAGAAAGACGGTTGGCTCAGAAGCCTTCTGGTGGCTGCGTACAAGAGGAATGTTTGAGAATATGGCAATGGTTGTCAATGGGGATGGGAATTTGTTTGAAGACGGTGACTGCAGGGGGCTTGCTGTTGATTATGATGAGGTGCTGGTGCGTCCCGCTGTTCATCTTGACATATCCAAGACTGCAGTATGGTCGTATGCGGGAACAGTTAACTCAAGCGGAGTATATACTTCCGGTGATTCTGTACCTGCAGTTGATGACAGTAAGAAGGAATTTGAGGATTATGATGGGAGAGCGGCCTATGAAGTAACTAAGGATGATGAAGGCAATGAGGTGGTTGAATATCGTCCAACTGATTCCACGCTAGAGAACGTCGTGATACCAACACGTATAAGTGATGGCAAGCGTACGTATAATGTAACGAAAATCGCAGCTAATGCATTTAAGAATAATAAGATGATCAAGTCGATAATTATACCCGATACCGTTACAACAATCGGTAAGGAAGCTTTTTCAGGCTGTACTAATCTGCAGACGGTTGTTTTTGGCAGTGGGCTTAGGTATATTAATGCGAAAGCTTTCTATAAATGCACGAAGATCAAGAAGATCGTTATTCCGGCTTCGGTTGAGAAGATTGGCAAACAGGCATTCTTCGGATGTAAGAAGCTTAAGTCGATAACAATTAAGACTACAAAGCTTACCAATAAGAAGGTTGGTGCTAATGCATTCAAGGGAACTCATAAGAAGGCAACCTTTAAGGTTCCTAAGGCTAAGCTTAAAGCGTACAAGAAGCTTCTAAAGGACAAGGGTGCAGGTGCCAAAGCAAAGATTAAGAAGTAATACAATAACATTATTGAGAGGATTAAGATATGCGAATAGGAGTAGGTAGAAAGAAAATAAGAATGGGTGACCTTCTTGTTGCTGCGGGTGCGATTACAGAGGAAGAGTTGCAACAGGCTCTTGCTATGCAAAAGGAGAAGGGAACGCGACTTGGACGTACACTTCTTGAAAGTGGTCTTATCAGTCAGGAGCTTCTGATAGCAACATTGACGCAACAATTAGGTGTTGAATTCATTGATCTTAAAGGTGTCAAGCTGGATGATGACATTTTGGCACTTGTGCCTGAAGATGTTATTATGAAGTACAGGGTGCTTCCTATAGGATTTGATGAGTATAATCCTAATATACTTAAGGTTGCGATGTCGGATCCAATGGATATCATCGCAATCGATGATATTTCGATAATAACCGGCGCACAGATAGAAGCTATGCTTGCTATGGAGGATGATCTTGATAGTGCCATAGCTAAGTTCTATGGTAATCATCAGGCTATGGAAGCTGCAGAGGCATACCGGAAAGAGCGCGAACAGGATATGATCTCTCAGGCAGAAGAGGATGAATATAATGCCGATATTGAGAACTCGCCAATTGTTTTGCTTGTTAAGCAGATCCTTGAAGGCGGTGTCAGACAGAGAGCTTCCGATATACATATAGAGCCTTTAGAGTCCTCTGTGCGTGTAAGGTATCGTATTGATGGTGTACTTAAGCAGGTTATGTCATATGACTACTCGCTGCTGTCAGGAATATGTGCCCGTCTTAAGATTATGGGCGGTATGGATATCTCTGAGAAAAGAAAGCCGCAGGATGGTCGTATATCTATTATGGTAGATAGAAAGGAGTTTGATATCCGTGTATCTATGCTCCCGACAGTATATGGAGAGAAGACGGTTATGCGTCTTACTTCTAAGGATGGTCTTACAAGACCTAAGTCAGGACTTGGTCTTTCACCTAGTGAGGAGAAGGTTTTTGATGGTATCCTGTCTAACCCGCATGGTATTATCCTTGTAACAGGACCTACAGGTTCCGGTAAATCAACAACGCTATATACGGCACTTAGTGAGCTTAACACAGAAGAAGTTAATATTATAACTGTTGAGGATCCGGTGGAGGCTAATATAGATGGAATCAATCAGTGTCAGGTTAATGAGAAGGCAGATATGACCTTTGCGGCAGCCCTTCGTTCTATCCTTCGTCAGGATCCGGACATTATTATGATCGGAGAGATTCGAGACGGTGAGACTGCTGATATTGCCGTTAAGGCGGCTATTACCGGACATCTGGTTGTATCTACACTGCATACCAACTCTGCGGCTTCGACGGTTACGCGTCTTATCGATATGGGTATTGAACCGTATACCGCAGGTGATGCCTTAGTTGGAGTTATTGCCCAGCGTCTGGTAAGACGACTCTGTACCTGTAAGCAGCCAAGATATGCCGAACCCCATGAGAAGGGACTTCTTGGGGTGCCTGAGGATCAGGAAGATGTTATAGTATATGAGCCTAATGGGTGTAATCTCTGTAATGAGACAGGTTTTGCAGGTCGAATTGGTGTGTACGAGATGATGACTGTTACCAGAAGTCTTGCGCAGGTAATCGCCAAGAATGCACCGGCCAATGAGATAGAGAAACAGGCACTCAAAGAGGGAATGTCTACGCTTAAGATAAGTTGTTCGAGACATGTGCTTAATGGAGTCACTTCCCTGTCTGAGATGAGAAAGATCGTATATGAGGCCGGAGATGAATATTAATTAAGTATTGAAAAGTTACGAACTATTTAATGTGAAAGGGGATTAATTATGATTGACATCAAAGAACTATTAGCGTTTTCGGTAGAGCAGAAGGCGTCTGACGTACATATTGCAGTAGGAATTCCACCGAAACTTCGAATCCATGGTAAGTTGATAGAGGTTGAGTGTCCTGTGCTTGAACCTGCTGATGCAGCGGAGATGATCGGTGCCACAATGCATGAGCGTCACAAGCAGATTCTTAAGGAGAGGGGAGAAGTGGATTTCTCTTTTGATTCCGATGAGACAGGGCGTTTCCGTGTTAATGTGTTTATGGACAGGGGTAATATGGCCGCTGCTTATCGTCGGGTTGAGACTGTAATACCAAGACCTGATCAGTTGGGAATTCCTACGGAAGTTGTGGAATTATATAAGAGAAAAAGAGGTCTTGTTCTTGTGACTGGACCTACAGGATCGGGCAAATCCACAACACTTGCGTCAATTATTAATAAGGCGAATGAGAATCTTACCGATCATATAATTACACTTGAGGATCCTATAGAGTATGTGCATCATCACAAGAAATCGGTTGTTAACCAGCGTGAAGTGGGCATGGATACACTTAGTTACGGCAATGCGTTAAGAGCTGCTCTTCGTGAGGATCCTGATATAATTCTTCTTGGAGAGATGCGTGATCTTGAGACGATATCTACTGCAATTACCGCTGCTGAGACAGGACATTTGGTATTCTCTACTCTGCATACAATAGGAGCGGCTAATACCATTGACCGTATTATTGACGTATTCCCCACTCATCAGCAGCAGCAGACACGTATTCAGCTTGCCATGATTCTTGAAGGAGTTATCTCTCAGGCGCTTGTGCCCTGTGAGGATGACAGAGGACGTGTTGCTGCCTTTGAGGTTATGCTTGGGAGTCCTGCTATCAGGAGTCTTATCCGTGAGGCTAAGACTCATCAGATTCAGTCTACTATACAGACAAGCCGGCAGCTGGGTATGATAACTCTGGATGATTATCTGTATGATCTGTACAGAGATGGTTCTATCAGTCGTGAAAATGCACTAATTTACGCCCAGGATCAGGCGGCTATGAAGAAAAAGTTATAGAAAAATATGTCAATTTCAATAAAATTATAAGTTTTTGCAAAATAATTATTGCAATTATGACGGATATGGAGTATTATCATAAATAAGCAATAATTTGTTAACGATTTGTTCATAATTAGACCGGTCTGTATCATGGGAGGGTATAGGTCTGGTTATATACATATTATGACGGAAGAATATGGTGGAGGAGTAAGGATGGCACAGTACAATTATAAGGCGATGGATGCGTCCGGCAAGAACAAGAAGGGCACGATCGAAGCGGCAGATCGTGACAAGGCTGTTGAGAGGCTGAAGGCGGAAGGTCTTACAGTGAATGAGATTAAGGATGCCGGAGAGGGTGTAGGTTTCAATCTCGCAATTGGCAAGAAGAAGGTTAAGGCTCGTGATCTTTCTGTTCTCTGTAAGCAGATGGTAAGTATTCTTAATGCAGGCGTTACAGTTATAACCGCGCTTGATATGTTATCTGAACAGATGGATAATAAGACACTTAAGAACGCACTTATTGAGACTAAGGTATATGTTGAGAAGGGTGGAACGATGGCTGACGGATTCAGACTTAATCCTGATGTGTTTCCACCGATTATGATTAATATGACTGCTGCCGGTGAGGCGTCCGGTAGTCTGGAGACGTCCTTTGACAGGTTATCAACTCATTTTGAGAAGGATGATGCGTTGAAGGGTAAGATCAAGGGAGCACTTACGTATCCTATTATGGTTATGGTTGTTGCAGTGCTGGTTATTATTGTAGTAATGGTTGCTGTTATTCCGAATTTCGTTGATATGTTTGCCGAGATGGGAACTCAGCTTCCTCTTCCAACCAGAATAATGATGGCGGGAAGTGATCTCTTCTTACATAAGTGGCCTTTACTTATAATAATAGTTGTAGCAGTTGTAGTTGGGTTTAAGATGTTTAAGGCAACTCCGTTTGGAGAGATGCTGTTTGCAAAGATGGCTGTTAATGCTCCGATATTTAAAGACCTTGTTATTAAGTCTAACTCGGCTTCTTTTGCAAGAACGCTTGCAACACTTATGTCTGCAGGTATTCCTATGTTGGATGCCATAGAGCAGGTTGCTAAGATGATGAGCAACAAGATATTTCGCGATGGACTTATGGATTGCAAGGTTCAGGTGGCTAAGGGACTTCCTCTTTCTAAACCACTTAAGGATATGGAGATTCTTCCTACCATGCTTGTTCAGATGGTTAAGATTGGAGAAGAGACAGGTAATATTGAAGATATGATGCAAAAGGTTGCTGATCTGTATGACAGAGAGGTTGATCTTGCAACTGAGTCATTGACCCAGGCTATGGAACCGTTGACTATGGTTGTCCTTGCCGGTATTGTAGGAATGATTGTTGCGGCTGTATATGGACCGATTCTTAGTATGTACAAGGGTATTGATTCTATGTGATATCAGGATATCGTTTGTTGCGACGATATGTGCTGAAGGCTTGATGTGATTAGATCCGCTGTCGACCGCGGCGGTTTTAATAAAAATATTTTTAATTAAAAAGGAGAGAAAAATTATGAAAAAAACTAACAAAGGTTTCTCACTCGTTGAACTTATCATCGTTATTGCCATTATGGCAATCTTAGCAGGTGCACTTGCTCCGGCTCTTATCAAGTACATTAACAAGTCAAGAGCTTCGGCTGCTATCTCTAATGGTCAGCAGATAGCTTCTGCTGTTCAGACGGCTTTATCTAATGAATCGATTTTTGATGCCAGCTCAGATGTTTCTTTGCAGAAATATTCTAGCTGGGTTGGTGGTTCTACAGCTCTTGCAAAAGAGGTTAAAAAGACACTTGGTAGCAATTCGCAGCACAAAGCTAAGAAGACTCTCAAGGGCAGTGCCAGTGATTATGATTACTATATTGAAGTACATCCTGTACCGAATTCATCTCAGGAAATGGTTAAGGTATATGTTGGTGGAACTAGTAGTGATGATTATATGGTATATCCTACGATGGGTAAACAGTGGAAAGATTGATAGTTTTTGTGGTTGCAGGGTACATTCTCTAAGCTGAATGTACCCGAAACCTGTAAGATGAGGGATAATATGAATGTATTATTATGGCTGGTGATATGTACGGTGACTGGGATTTTCAGTTTGATGAGCATTGAATTATATCCGTATATAGAAAGTGTGGATAAGAATGTATGTTCCGGATGCGGTCGTAGGGAAACATGCATTTCACAGAAGAAACTGTTCAAGGACAGTAATTATGTGAGTGAATTAATGCTGTATACATATATCAGACTGCGAAAGAGCTGCCGATACATATCGCCGCCTGTAATACATAATATTATAATATGTATAATAGTTAATACACTGCTGGTGAGCATTCTCTATTGGTCAGGAGAGCGACTTAATATCACATCTGTGGTGTATTCTGTTTCTGCATCAATGCTCTTAGCTCTTAGCATTGTTGATTGGAATACCCAATATATTCCGGTGGAATACACGGGTATTATTTTAATATGTGGATTGATTCAATTATTTGCAGATATTTCTAATTGGTGGCAATATATAATTGGTCTTATTGCAGTCAGCGGTTTTTTGTATATTGTGGATGTGATCGCCACTCCGGCTTTGAGAAAGAAATATGGAGATGACGATATTTCGCATGTTATGGGAGACGGTGACATCAAATTAATGGCAGCAACTGGCTTACTATTAGGCTGGAAACTTAACATTCTCGCGTTAGGGATTGGATGTATTGCAGGGTCAGTGATACATGTGATTCTTATGAGAATTAAGAGGGGCGAGAGACAATTCGCCTTCGGCCCGTATTTATCTTTGGGCGTATATATAACAATGATATGCGGGGAACAGCTTGTGAGCTGGTACCTGAACATGATGAGAGTATAATCTCATTAACAAAACTACTGATTAGCGAGGGAGGCTACGGCATGGCGAAAAGTAATAAAGTCTTAACAATAGACATAACTAATGAAAGTATTACTATTATTGAAGTGACGGCTGCTGCAAAGAAGCAGACTAATGTGCACAATGCACTTATTTTCGAGACACCGGAAGATTCTTATGAAGATGGTGTTATCAAGAATCCGGAGAAGATTGCGGGGGCAATCAGAGAACAGTTGCATGGTAACGGGATTTCTAACAGAAACGCTATTTTTGTTCTAACATCTACAAAGATAGTTAACAGAGAGGTTCTGATACCTGAGGTTAAAGAGAATAAAATCAAGGGAATAGTTGCATCTAATGCTTCGGATTATTTCCCGGTTAATATAGAGGATTATGTTGTCTCTCATTCTATTCTTGAACACATAGTGAATGAGGACAAGACCAAGCAGATCAAACTTATGGTTGTTGCTGCGCCTATATCTATGGTCAAAGGATATTACGAGCTTGGCAGTATGTTGGGACTTAATGTCCAGTCCATAGATTATGTTGGTAATTCTATGCTTCAGCTCATCAAGACACAGACCAGTGCATCGATGACTACAATGGTGATTCAATTAGGTAGTGAATCCACCATTCTTAACATTGTTAAGGGCGATGCACTGCTCCTTCAGAGAACGGTTCCGTATGGTACAAGTGCGGCTGTTACGGAGATTATGGATGAGAAGGGCGTAGATGCCACAACAGCTATGACAATGTTACAGAATGAAAGAATAATAGCTGTTGATTTTGATGATAATGCTGCAACAGGTGCTTTCAGATATCTTATTAATAATATAGGACGTGTAGTAGATTATTATGTAGCCAAGAACCCTGATAAACCTATTGATGATGTATATTTAACGGGTGATGGCGCTCTTATTAAGGGTATTGACGGACTTTTTAAGATACAGCTTAATATGCAGACTAAGGTATTAGACAGCTTATATAATATTAAGTTCGATTCTAAGATAGATCTTAAGTTATATAATCCGGTATACCTTGTGGCTGCCATCGGTGCTGCTTTTGCTCCTATGGGATTCAGTTTGTCCGAGATTAAGAGTAAGAAGACAAGTGGGTTGAGTGGAGACGACAGTGTCAAGTATGCAATAGTAACTTGCGTTGCTGTTGTTGCGGCTACGGTTGCTGTAATACTGATAACCGGTATGATGAAGAATAATTCCATTGCAAGGAGAGATGATCTTAATGCGCAGATACTTGCTATTCAGGATGTTGAACAGGTGATTACGGAATATGAGAATAAAAAGGCACAATATGAAGATGTTAAGATAATGTATGATCAGACTAAGACTCTCAATGAGAATGTCAGCATGTTCATTGAGGCGCTTGAGGATAATCAGCCTAAGGGACTTACTATATTTAGTTTTTCTTCTGAAGAGGAAAGTGTGAGTTTGAGCGGCTATGCTGATTCCTATGACTCGGTTGCCAAGCTCATCGTTCAGCTGAAACAGGTTGAATGTGTTGACAATATATATGTCAGCGGTATATCTAAAGATTCAGATGATGAAGCCGGAACAACTTTGTATTCATTCGATTTCACATGTAACTTTGTATCTATGGATGAAGAAGAGCCCGAGGATGAATTAGAAGGCGCTTCCTATGAACTACAGGCTGAATAGAGGAGGACTTGGTTATGAATAATTCTACAAAAATTGCACTATTATCGTTGGTTGGAATTCTTGCCGTTGTTTTTGGCGGAATATATTTTGTGAAGCCTAATATTGAGGAGAAGAGAGCTGTAGATGCAGAATGCATTGAACTGCAGACGAGACTGGATGATCTGCTTAGCAAAGAATCGCACAGGGCTGAATATGAAGCGGGGATTATTGAGTACGAGAATAAATATCAGGAGGTGTTAAGTTCTTTCCCGGCAGATCTTAATCAGGAGATTTCCATTATGTTCATGCAGGGGATTAAGGATAATAATGACTTTGATATAGAGAGTCTTGGACTTGGCGAAAAGGAAGAATTCTATACACTTGGAACCGGCGGTGCTACTACAACACTTGATGCATCAGCAGGTTCGGATGCCGGAGAAAGTACAGATACCGGAGAGAGTACAGATACTGCAGCAGAGGAGTCGTCAGGTGATACAGTAGCTGAAGGTGATGCGGCTTCAGGAGAACTAACTGAGGCGGGAGCGACAGATGATGCTGAAACTTTGACATGTTACAGAGCATCATTCCCTCTTAGCTATTATGGTTCGTACGATTCACTTAAGGATGTAGTCGCATATGTTGATACATATTCAGATCGTATGACAGTTAACAGTTTATCAATTACTTATACGGATGACGGACTGTATGAAGGTGATATGAATGTAATGTGCTATTCGGTTGAGGGTGAGTCGAGACCTGAGCGTAACATAGATCTAAGTAATGTAGAGATCGGGGTTGATAATATCTTTGGCGGAGCTGCAGGATTATCTACTAATGCTGGTTCTACACTTAGTAAATATGATGATAATGATGGTATTTCAATTGAGACTGACTATGATTTCTATACAATGGTTAATGCCTCTTCGAGCGATGTATCTGCCAAGGTGGTAGGTCAGAATGGTAGCGGTAAGGAAAGCTCTGTAATATCTAACAGTGACAATACTATATCTACAATTAATTATGAGATATATGAGAAGGACGGTAAGAATTACTGTAAGTATACATTAGATGATTCCAAGTTCTACGAAGCCGAGATTACATCTGCGGATGATATTAAGATTCTTGTTCAATCATCAGAACGTAAGAATGATGAAGATCAGGTTAAGGTTAAGATGACAATTAATAACCAGACTTCTATGCCTGTATATGTTAAGGTAAGTGGAGATGATGCTGTTTCACCGAGAGTTAATATTTCTAAGACAGGATTGGTTAAGGTTTATCAATAGAATGGAGTGATGTCCCATGAAGAGAAAATATAATAAAGGTGTCACCCTGGTTGAGGTGCTGATTGCTTTGGCAGTTTTCCTTATCCTGATGATTCCGCTTGTATCGTCTCTTATTACAAGCGTTAAGACAACTGACAGTGGTAAAGAGCTTCAGACTCGTAATGATTTTGCAGAGGTTCTTATGGAGAATGTTAAGAATGCTCCGATTGATGATTTGAGGGATAGTACGAAAGTTAGTCGTTTTTTTCCCGGTAGTGAGAATGTAACTCTTACTCCTTCAGCTGCTAATAGTACGGATTTTACAATTGAAGGAGCAACTTATCTTGGAACTACGAAGAAGAAGTATTCATACAAGATTGAAGCCACATTAGACAAAAAGACTGATGCTCATGGTATAATGGATGATCTTGATCCTTATAAGTCTGCGTTTATACCTGTCACATTTTCTAATTATGATGATGTTGCCTCTGAGGCTCTCGTAACTCAGAGACTTCAAAATGGTACTGATCCTACCATATTTTTAGATAAAGATAAGGTTAAATCACTTCGAACTATTCATGCAACCAGAGGTGTTAAGGTTAGTATGTCAGGTAGTAAGGCTACAGGATTTACTGTTGAATGTGAGCTGTCATATATGGAGGCAGGCAGATATATTATATACAAACCTTATAAGCAGACTTTTGAAAATACTGTCCCCAATATATATATTATGTATAATTCAGGGGTATATAATAACCTTAGTACGGTAGATACGATTGAATTCGATCTTTCAGGTATAACCAGTTATGATGGTTTTGGGAAAAAAGAAAGGATTAATGCATTTATAATACGTACTTCTGATGACTACACTAATATTATTGATGATTTTCAGAATTCAGACGGAACTTTTGATGATTCAAGATTCAGTGAATTAACAGATGTTCTTTCAGAGAAGCTCAAAAATGATATTACTGATAACAAGAATAACGGATCAGGCAGTACTAAGCTGTACAAAGAGTCTTCAAGTGGAGGCAGGAATAATAATGTAACTGTCAGAGGTGCCAGTGCTGTTTCAGAGAAACGGTTTAAAGTTTATCATAATCTGTTTTACACTGATGCAAGCGGTACTAACCAGTCACTTGTAACTATTGGTAATAATATGACGAATAATATTGAAAGTATTGACAATGCTCAGGAAGAGACATGGAATATCTATAATGTTAAAGTGTGGATTCAACAGGGCGATAGTGTTACGGATTCAGCAGAAATGATAACATTACAGGGAACACGAGGAGGCGGTGAGATTGAATAGTAATAAAAAGGGAAAAACCAATCAGGGTAATACGTTTATTATTGTAGTCGCTACACTTTCATTCCTTGCGGTTCTTGCTACATCACTTCTTGTTGCTGTTGCCGTATGCTATAGAATGAAGGCATATGATATTAATTCAAGAGATAATTTCTATTATCTTGAACAGGCGATGGATGAACTGTATGCCGGAGTCGGTTCAGTAGCAATGAGTCATCTCAATGAGGCATATAATGATGTTACAAGTGTTATGGTTGTATATGATACTGATAAGAAAACATATGTAACTATGGATAATGCTGATGCCAATGCTATGTTAGATCATATGTTTATGGATAAATTAAAAGCTGATCCCAGTCTGCAGACTACATCGATTGTAAGTACTTTAAATAGTTTTATCAGTAATAAGTATGATGCCACAACTAATCCGAAAGGTATTCAGATAGCAGCCGGCAATGTATATATCAATAATGGTTCGTTGACTATACAGAATGTAGTACTAACGAGAAGAGCAGAATATAGTACGGTTAATGCTTACAAGGATGATGCAAAGCTTGCCGATAGTGCAACATATGTACAATCCATCACCACTGATCTGGTAATCAACGCACCGCAGTTTGATATAGATTTCTCTTCAATCAATAATGATCCTTTATTTGACTTTGCTTTGATAAGTGATATGGGTATTCAGATTGAGGGTATGAAAACAGTTACATTTATTAATGGTAATGTATATGCAGCCAATGATTTCTATAATAAAGATTATGATTATGTTACTGACACTAATGTAACTCCTTATGATAATGGTTTGGATAATGATGCTTATGACGATAACGACGGCTTAAAGCCTAAGAGTATGTATTCAGGTCTGTATGTTGATAAGGCTCGAGTGTCAATCATTGCTGACAGACTTATAGTCCCTGGAAGTATAGCAGCTATGAACTGTGCGGATCTGTCTATTGTCGGAAGCGGAAGAGATGATGATACAAAGCGTTCACAGATATGGACTGATAATATTATTATGGGTGGATATGCTCGTAAGATCGGCGCAACTAATACATACAGGGGTGCTAAGCTTAGTATGGTTGCCAATGCGTATGTTTCTGATGATATGGAACTTAATGCTTCGGGCTCGGATTATAAATTAAGTGGTAATTATTTCGGTTATAATAATGCAACTACGGATAAGCGGTCATTCACCAGAGCATATCTGGGAAAGGTATTAAGTACTTCAAAGTTTCCTATTTCTAAGAAAGCCGATGTTTCTTATGATACCACTGACGGTAATTACAAATATAAAGATGGTACTATAATTAATCTTCCGGGACAGTCTCATTACAACAGTAGTTCGGTTGTTGTAAACGGACTTAATTCGGTATTGGATCTAACTGATACTGATTCGGTATATATAGCCGGTCAGGCCTATGTCGAGATGTCTAAGGATACGAAGGCGGCTGCTTATGCAATCAGAACATCTACTGATAGTGTTGATGTAGATGAGTTATCGCCTGGTGTGAGTGCTGCTGATGTTGAGACGGCGGAGGCTAATCCATATGCTTATAACGATGAAGACGATACTGATTATTATTCTCTTGAGAAGAATAGTGCAGGTACCGGATTTAATAAGAGGAGAGTAGAGGATTACAAGACAAGAGAGAGTCTTTCTGTTAAGAGTAACCAGTTAGCATATATTCCGCCATATCTTATAGATGAGGATCAGATAGATGATGGCGATATTACAGTTTCATGGCCCACATTATTGTCAACTACGCCATTTAAATATAAAGATTCTTCAGGAACAGAGCACAGTATAACTTTCGGAGATATATTTGATGATCCGACTAAGATTCCTGTAGTTAAGACGGTAGTTGGAGGTACTAATTATTATTTCTATGATTTTTCTGATGTTGATACTGACATAGCAGAGGCTTTCATTGAGAACTATGCATCATTATGGTCAATAGATCCGACTGCTGCAGCAGGCACCAGAAGTAAAGGTGATATGGCAGATCTATATGACATAACAGATTGGGAACACTTTAAGATTAAGAGCATCTCCGTTGTTGATGATGACAAGATATATACCAATTCTGCTATATCTGTCAAGAGTGATGCTTCAACAAAACTTACGGTAAAGGGCAGAGAGGATAGTATCACTCCATTATTTAATGCTAATGCTGACCTTGAATTAAGTCATACTTTTGCCAGCACAGGTTCAGCAAGTGTCGCTGATTCAATAACTCTTTCCAATGATATAAGGGAAAGATATAAGAAAGTAAGAACGTTGCTTACAGATAAACCTACCGATGCAGCTGCTACAAGTTATTCGTCTACAGTTTCTGAGACTTTAATAACACCTATCAATACATATTTTAATTACAGTGTTATGGACGATCGTGATATTACACTGCCAAAGTCAGGTTATAAGATTATCAGTAACAAGAATAACGTTAATATAACGGGTGCAACAAATGGTAAATTCATGGGAGTAGTTATCTGTAAGGGAGATGTTACATTCGGTAATGATGTCAAGGAATTCCATGGGTTGATCGTTGCCGGCGGAAAGATTAAAGTTGATAGTTCGATCAATTTCATTGCAAACAGGGAGATAGTCAAAGCTGTACTTGATGAATGTCAGAGATCTAATGATACTAATTTGAAAGCATTCTTGGAATTATTCAAACAATATTACAAGGACGGTGATCCTGAGGGAGATTCTACTGTTGTTTCTATGAAGAATGTGTCATCAGTGCAGTATGAAGATATATTAGGTTTTAGCAACTGGAGAAAGAATGTTAATTAGGCGGTGATGGTATGACGAAGAATAAAGGATATACACTTGTTGAGATGTTAATTGTAATTGCAATTATGGCCGCACTTGCCGGTCTTTCAATGTATTCTATTGGGGTGATCAGAAATGCAAAGCGTCAGGCTGCTGTCACTACATTTGACAACCAGATAAGCAGCTGTCTTGTTAAAACGAAAGCTGTTTCGGAAGTTACGGGAGATAACGTTGTGTGTATGTATATCAGCAAGAAGAATACAGGCAGCAAAAATTATTGTATTAAGGTCGGATATAATACAAGTGCCGGAGTGAAAGATGTTGTTAAGGGTACTGTTGCATCTGATACTGATGAGACTACATGGGATGCAGTTCTTCCTAAGGATGTTATAAAGATTGAATACAATGGTACTGCTATTGCTGATGGAGGCAGTCAGAAAATAATATTTAACAAGTCTGATGGTTCAGTTACAATGGGAGGCGGCAGCTATAAGTTTTATAAGAATGATAATGAAGTATATGCTACCGTATATCTCGATGCAGCTACCGGTAAACATTATATAAGATATTAGGGGGGGTGATGCAGTTGAGTGGTAGAAATAAGGGTTTCTCGCTTATAGAATTGTTAGTTGCAGTCGCCGTAATGTCAATTATCATGGTTATGGTAGTGCAGATGATGGGTAATTCTTCCGTAATTCTTAGAAAAACTAACAAGAAGCTGGAACTTCAGACAGAGGCACTTGAGTTCAGGGAGCAGTTTTCAGATATCATTATGCAGGCAACTTACATCAGGGCTGAATCCGGTGATAATTCTATGTATAGACTTGATACGAATATTGATGCAAGCAATCATAATAACAGGAAGAGGACTGCATTATTTATGGGTGTTTGTGAAGACTCCTTGGTTTCTGATAATTATCCTAATTATACTGTGGCAGGTGATAATGGTTATGATATATATATGAATGATGATGATTATACTTTATATTGTATCGATTCATCTGGAACCAAACATGAATCAGGCAGTACAATACAATCATTTAGAAAATTATTAGATGGCGCTAATGCCGGTGAACCGCGTTATATCAAGCCTACATATGTATATGTGAGATATCAGAGAAATAATGCTGCAAAGACAGAGAGGTATGCGATTTTCCGCTTTGTTGCGGACGGTGGAAAATATAAAGTGTATGTAGCTAAAGGAACAATCAACAATATCGATACTGCTGCCAATGATGGCTTTAGTGCTGCTAAGACAGCCGTTGATGCTAAAGCAACAGCTGCCGGTGATGATGGTCTTATGTCTGATAAGGTAAAGGATGTATATTTCTCAGCTGATTCTCTTGGCAATACTGTATTTATTGATATGCAGTTTGAAAATGCAACATACATTAGACAGACATATGAATACAGAGATACAATATCATTACGCAATTCATATGCTCTTACAGTTCCGCCTAGCAAGATGTTTAAGAAAACAACACCGTAACAGTTAATATGATCTTATGAAAGGAGATAGTTGAAGATGAATTTGAAAAAATGTATCAAACGGATTTCTGCAACATTATTGGCTGCTACGATTATTGTTTCAGGTGTGCCGATTCAGCCTAAGGTTAATGCCGAAGAATATCCCGCGGAGATTCTATTCCCTGTGCAAATTCTTGATTTTAGGGCTGATAATATGCTTTTTGAATATAACAGCAGTTTATCAACGTCTAACTTAGAGGGTTCAGGTTCGGGTGGTTTTGGCTCTCTTGGTGGTTCTTTAAAAGGTATCGTTGAGAATAATCTTGAAAGTGATCCCACAAGTATATATTATGGTCTTCCGGTATATAAAGAGGCAAGAGTAGGTAATGTTGCGAATCTGACCAAGAAAATGGTTGAAGGCAAATATGATGGATATAGTGAGTGGTATAAGGTTATTAATCAGTGGCATATAGGTAATAAGATTAATCATATTTCTGCCAAGCATTATATCAGAAAGAATGAATGGGTTGTTCTTGATGCTGAAGATACAGGCAAATATAAAACAGATTATCAGAATTCACGTTATGGCGGAATCAGACATTATACTGAACTTGGCGGAAGCGCAACGGTAACTGCGGGTAATGATTGCCTTCAGAGATATTATGTGTCAGGTATTGGCGGTACCGGTAACGGCACTGTTACTTTCAAATATGACAATATTTATAATGAAAGATGGAATTATAAAATCAAATTCTTTGGCATGACCAATAAGAGTGATGCTGCTTTCAGTGTTAAGGTTAATGGGGTAGAATATACCTTAAATTATGCAAATACAGGCTCTAATGTTACACCATTAAAGGATGACAGAACAGGAGATACACTTACTGGTATTCATCTTGTTCATGGAGAGAATACGATTGTCATATCCGGTGTATCCGGCAAATCTACACCAAATCTTGACAGGATTGAGGTATCAGGTCAAGATGGTGGTACTTATAGCGTACCCCTTGGTACATATGCTGAGTCAAAGGCAAAATATAATATTGACCGTATTAACAATAGTACAGGAGCAGAGGAGCCGGATGGAATTGCAGATTATGGCTGGTATGATATGGAGACCTGTTATGATTATGCTTATTTTGTCACAGCTAATTTATACAAATATCATCCCAGTTTAAACTCGTTATATAGTGATTATAATCATCTTATATTTCACAGGTCGGCTGATGTCAGTGGTCTGCCTACTTATGAATTCGCTGGGGACAAAGGTCATACCGGAGCAGATTATGGACTGATATATAATCCGACTGATAAATCTATACGTAACGGAAATAATTCACAGACCAATTCTGCAATTGGAGAGTTTAGAACAACCCCAGGACAAATGTTCGTAGTTGACAGGGTAACAAAGGAGTTTCCTAATCCTGATGGATATCGATTATATAGTGGTGCTGACCAATATGATACAACTCATTATCATAATTACCATTATACAATAAGAACCCATAGCCGATTTGTATATAAGAAAGGTAGACATCAGAAATTCTATTTTAATGGTGATGATGATGTGTATGTGTTTGTTAACGGTCAGTTGGCGATGGATATAGGTGGTGCCCATGAACAGGAAGAAGGAGAAGTTGATCTGGATGCTTTGAACGCATCAGGTAAATTAACTCTTCCTGATGGTCAGCCTGTTGACTTTGACTTTTTCTACATGGAGCGTCATACAACACAGAGTAACTTCTATGCCAGAATGAATTTCGAACTTGCCAATGATCTGGTAGGTCTTGAATGGCCCGATGATATTAAGACATTGGAAGAGCTTGCCATCCCATATGGTTATGTAGTTGATCTTGATTATAGGTTCGAAAGTAACAGAGAGCTGACAACTAATGCTAATCTTTCTTTCTCTGATATATTTGGTAATAAGATTGGTTCGGAAGGATTCTATCTGGCAGATGGAATAAGGCTGAGAGATGATAAGAAACTTACGGTTACTATCAAGCGTGGTTCGGGAGGAGCCCCCGTGGTTAAAGTGTTTGACTTCGCAGACAATAAGACTTTCACGACGGCAGAATCTGATATGGTGGCAGATTATTTCAAATCTCTTCAGTTTGAACAGGGAGATTCATTAATCATTGACGGAATAATATATGATACAGCTTTGTATAAGTTTGATACGTATACTGAAACATCAGATCCCAAAATAAGAAAAATGTCTTTCGAGACTTATGCTGATTATGACATGTATATGACCATGGGCGGCATTAACTCGATAGAGGAAATCGCTCCTATACATAATAAAGTTACAAAGACTGAGACGGTTAATGTGTTAGTTGATAAACTTACGGTCTCGGTTAAGACAGATTTTGGTGATGATATTGATTACAGAAAGGATGTATCTCAATTCGGTAAATTCACAATAACCAGACCGGAAACAGAGGATGATTCTGCTACTGTTGAGGATGAGAGGATATTCTATACTAATACCATAGATATTTCTAAAGGTAAAAACACATTATTATTTGACCCGGATGTTCCTTCACCGATTCCTGAGAATTCGCCTATTGAATATATACCAACAGGAATTCCTCGAGGAAGGTATAAGCTTAACATGGATCTGACAGTACTCTCAGGTTATGATCTCTCTGTAGAGATTAAAGTCAAAAAGCCGGATGGAAGTCTTGTAGATGTTGAGGTCAAGCAAAGAGATGATCCTTCAACTCCTGAAGATGAAAGTACTAAGATTGTAGACGGTGAAACATATACGTTTAATACATTATATCTGGATGTTGAGCCTAAGATTATTAATAAAAAATGGGTATATCCTGAGGTTGAATATATATTGAAGGCGGTTCGTAAAATTAATCCGCTTAAGGATCTTACCTGATTCTGTTATATAATAATCCATGAAACGGTGTGGGTGTATACTCACACCGTTTTGTAATTGTATCAGCAAGAAAAATAAACCACCTGCTATGCAGGTGTGTTCCCAAATA